>NZ_JBICXQ010000008.1:0-276906 GCF_043200375.1 Streptomyces sp. NPDC048434
CAACCCGGCTCGGCCGGACACTCCCCGCGCGACGCTGGTCGGCCCGACCAAGACCAGACCTGCCAGCCGGAAAACAACCTAAATCACCGGTATTGGGGCTAGGGGGGTGATTGGAGGCGGGTTTCCACCGCCTTCCCGACAGCTCGCTCCTGGTAGGTTCTCGCAGAATCTCGTCACCAGATGCAGACGTCTGCCGTGATCATCTCCCATTCATCTCCCACTCCCCGGTACGTCAATGCTGCCCCAGGGCCACCCACTTGGGAGGTGGGACGGGGGCCCGGGGTCAGCGTCAGCAGGGGAGTGCGGCGCCCGCTGGCGAAGGTTCTCCAACCCCCTCCGATCGCACGGTACGGGTGGCGTGACTGAGCGCTTCAGTTGGTTCTGGCCGCTCTGCAGTGATGATCACGCATTGATAGAGAGCTCCACTCGACACGTCGGAATGGCTCTCAGCATGTGTCGCGTCACCGACGCAGGCGGAGCGATCAGCACCACAGCACCGGGGCGCACTGTCACTTTGTGTTAGCCTCAAACGTTTGGACGGCCATGACGGTCGGCAATTCCGTCCGTTCCGTCCGTCCGGTTCCCATTGTTCGTCGGCTGCTCATTCCTGCCGGGCCTTCCTCGGTATGTTCCCCACGCGGAAGGCTCTTCATGAACCACTCGGACCGCCTCGGCACCTCGCACGGCGACCTCGCCCGGCCGGTGGCCCTGACCCCGACGGTGTCCCCGGTCGCCTCCTTCGCCGAGCTGGAACTGCCGGCCGAGGTGCTGCGAACGCTCACCGAGCTCGACGTGCGCCAGCCCTTCCCGATCCAGGCGGCCACACTGCCCCACGGCCTCGCGGGACGCGACGTCCTGGGGCGCGGGCGCACCGGATCGGGCAAGACGCTCGCCTTCGGCCTGCCACTGCTCGCACGGACGGCCGGACGGCGCGCGGAGCCGAAGCAGCCCCTCGCCCTGATCCTGGTGCCTACCCGGGAACTGGCCCAGCAGGTCACCGAGGCACTCGCGCCGTATGCCGACGCGCTCCGGCTGCGGATGGCCACGGTCGTCGGCGGCATGTCGATCGGCCGGCAGGCCGCTGTGCTGCGCGACGGCGCCGAGGTCGTCGTCGCCACCCCTGGCCGCCTGCACGACCTCATCGAGCGCAAGGCCTGCCGCCTTGGACGGGTACGGATCACCGTCCTCGACGAGGCTGACCAGATGTGCGACATGGGCTTCTTGCCACAAGTCACCGAGGTGCTCGACCAGGTGCACCACGACGGCCAGCGGATGCTCTTCTCCGCCACCCTGGACCGCGACGTCGACCACCTGGTCCGGCGCTACCTCCATGACCCCGTCGTCCACTCGGTCGACCCGTCCGCGGGCGCGGTCACGACCATGGACCACCATGTGCTGGTCGTCCACGGCCCCGACCGGTACGCCGTCGCCACGGAGATCGCCGCCCGCGACGGCCGCGTACTGCTGTTCCTGGATACCAAGCACGCGGTCGACCAGCTCACCCGGCACCTGCGGGCCAGCGGGGTGCACGCCGCGGCCCTGCACAGCGGCAAGTCCCAGCCGCAGCGCACCCGGACCCTCGCGCAGTTCAAGAACGGCCAGATCAGCGTCCTGGTGGCGACCAATGTCGCGGCCCGTGGCCTGCACATCGACGACCTCGATCTCGTGGTCAGCGTCGACCCGCCCACCGACCCCAAGGACTATGTGCACCGCGCGGGCCGCACCGCCCGGGCCGGTGAGTCCGGCCGCGTCGTCACGCTGGTCCTCTCGGGCCAGCGCCGCGAGATGAGCCGCCTGATGGCCGAGGCCGGCATCGAGCCGACGACCACCAAGGTGCGCTCGGGGGAGGCGGAGCTGAGCCGGATCACCGGAGCCAAGGCCCCCTCCGGCACCCCGCTCGGCGGTGGGCCCGCCGCACCCCGGGCCAAGAACACCAACGCCCCCTTCCGCGGCCTGGGCACCAGCAAGGACACCTCCCGCGGCACCGGCGGCAAGTCCCGCAAGGCCGGCGAGGCCCGCAAGCTCGCCGAGGCCCGCAAGGCGGCCCGGGTACGCCGCGGCAACTGAGAGCCGCTGCACTGATAGCCGGATACTCCTCATGTCATGATCGAGAGCCACGGCCGCCTTGCCCGAAGCCCTCCGGTGAGTACACCTACGAGATGAACGCCCCCGTGGTGTGCCCGGCCGCGAGCGGGTCCTGTCGAGGCGAGAGCCGAGAGGGGGGACCGCGCCCAGGAGTGCGTGGTCAAGGACGCAGTCGGCAAGGCGCTGAGGCCACCATGCGTGGCGTCTACTCCGCCCACACCTGTACCCGGTGGATGGGGCTCGCTGGACACGGCTGTGACCGTACTTCCGTAGAGCTTCAACTCCATAAGGTGAGCCTGGTCGTGTATCCGCCCTAGCAGTCACGCAACCGCGGCCAGAACCCGTTAGTTGGCCACACTGAGCGCTGTACCTGGCCAGCCTGCCGTTGCTTGTGCAGTGAGGGGGCTGGCGAGATCGCGTCCACCCCAACTGGCTCCGTCCGTATGAATAACCCTGGGCGGAGGTGCGGTCCGCGAGCAGACCGCGACCGGACAGCGTGAGCGCCGATAAGGCGTCCAGCAACCGCAAGATCCGCACCTACCTTCGTGAGCGCGGCATCCGGCACGGCATCCCGGAGCAGAAGGACCCCAAGACCGCCCGCCTGCACGGGGGTTGACGGGGTGGGGTGGACCGGCCTCTGCCCTTCGACAAGGACCGGTACCAAGGTCGCAACACGGTGGAGCGGGCCATCGGCAAGCTCAAGCAGTTCAGTGCCGTCGCCACCCGATTCGACAAGCGAGGGTACGTCTCCCTCGGCACCGTCACCGCCGCCGCTCTCCTCATCTGACTCCGCTCGTGACAGGAGTCCATGAGAGGCGAGCACCACTATCCATAACCGGACCTACCGTGCTCGGATTCCCGATTTCGCTGTGACATTCACCCAACCCCAGGTGCCTTCTCATCATGGCTCTCACCTGGGCATACTCCACGCCTGCCGCGTCCAAAACCTCCACAGTACGGGGGGTGTTGGGAAGGCGCGTCCGTGATCGCACAGTCTTTCAACGAGCAGTTCGCCGCCTCGTGATCCTCGCGGCGAAGCAAGCCATGCGGCACACCGGCTTCACATGCACACCCCTGATCCCGGAACGCACGATCGACAGACATTACAGACTTTGGAGCACAGGGTGAGTCAAGCCCCGACCACGTCAACCCACAGCACCCCTGGGGAAATCGGCGACGCGAACCCATCCTGGCTGGTACGGCGAGGACTGCTGCTGGAGTCCGGCCCCCAACGGAAGCTGGCCCTCGCCGGCTTCGTCAACCAGCTCGGCACCGCAGCCTTCCTGGCAACCGTGCCGCTGTACGCCCTTCGGGCGATCCAGCTGTCCATCGGGCAGGTCGGCCTCGGCCTCAGTGTCGCGGGGGTGGTCGGTCTGATCGCCGGGATCCCGGTGGGACACCTCGCCGACCGCCGCGGCCCGCGGGACATCTTTCTGATCACTCTGCTGATCCAGACCCTGTCCATGACGTCGTTGCTGTTCGCCCACTCGTTCCTGGCGTTCACGCTGGCCGTGGCCGTGACAGACCTCGCCGGTTCGTCCGGCGGTGCGGCTCGTGGCCCGATGATCCGCCGCTTCGGCGGTGACGAGGTGCCGAAGTTCCGCTCCTACCTGCGATCGGTGGCCATGCTCGCCAGCACGTTCGGCGCGCTGGCGGCCGGTGCGGTGGTGCAGATCGACAGTGACTTCGCCTACCGCGCCCTCATCTTGGCCAACGCGCTGACGTTCATCGGCAGTGCCGCCGTCCTGGTCAAGCTGCCGAAGCTCGAACCCCTGCCGTCCCCGCGTGAGGAAGGCCAGTGGATCGCGCTCAAGGACAAGCCGTACGTGGCGTTCGTCGTGCTCGACGGCATCATGTGGATCCAAAGCGAGGTGCTGTCGTTCGCCCTGCCGCTGTGGGTGGTCCTGCACACGGACGCACCACGGTGGTTCGTCGGTCTGGCAATCGCCGTCAACACCGTGATGGTGGTGTTCCTGCAGATCCGGACCAGTCGCGGGATCAAGGGCGGCACGGTCGCCGGCCGGGCCACCCGCCGCGCCGGGCTGGCGTTCCTGATCGGCATGGCGGTCATCGCAACCGCCTCCGGACTACCCGGCTGGGTCGCCGTGACGATCATGATGGTCGGCGTCGCCATTCATACGGTGGGCTCACTGTGGCATGCGGCCGGATCGCTGGAGCTGCGGTTCCGGCTGGCTCCCGCACACGCCCAGGGCCAGTACTCCGGGGTGTTCGGCATGGGCATGGGCCTGTGCTACGTGGTCGCACCGAGCCTGCTGGGCCTGCTCTGCGTGACCTGGGGTGCGCCCGGCTGGCTCGTGATGGGCGGTGTGTTCGTCGCAGCCGGTCTCGCCATGCCGTACGTGATCCAGTGGGCAGGCCGCAGCCGGGAGATAGCGGACACCGCCGACTGAGATGCCGCCCAGTCTCTGGGCACTCCTCGATTGGGCGTGGACGCCACCTACAAGGAGGGGGTCGCCTCCGCGGAACGCAAGCGCGCCGGCACCATCGCCCGCGCCATCGCCGAAAGATGGGCGTCGAGTTCGCGTACACCCCGACCAGCAGTTCCTGCCACAACCGCATCGAGGCCCGTTCACCGCCCTGCGCTACTTCGTGCTGGACGGTACTGACCACGCCGGCCGTAAGGAGCAGGGCAGCATGATCCGCCGCCACATCAACTGGCGGAACAAGCACACCGCCGAAATTGGCTTGCGCACCCTCGTCACGCGGGTCAACGTCGCCTGATGACTACGCAGACCCCCCACGTCGACCACGAACTCATCCAGGCCGCCGCTCACGTCGCCCGCACTCGCTGCCGGGGCGACAACCACACCATGGCAGCCGCGGCCCGCGCCCAGGACGGCCGGATCGTCACCGCGGTGAACGCCTACCACTTCACGGGAGGCCCCTGCGCCGAGCTGGTCCTCATCGGCGCGGCAGCCGCCCAGGGCGCCTACGAACTGGACACCATCGTCGCCGTGGGAGACCGCGACCGCGGAGTTGTTCCCCCGTGCGGCCGTTGCCGTCAGGTCCTCCTCGACTACTTCCCCGCCCTCAAGGTCATCGTCGGCGAAGACGACCGCATCCGAACGGTCCTTATCACCGACTTGCTGCCTGAAAGCTACGTCTGGGCCGACCACCAGCTCGACGACGAGTGAACCGCACCACTCAGCACGGGCTGACACCGCCACACCGCCGGCCGGCAACAGGGCGACGTTGCCTGATGCGGCACTAGAGCGTGAGGACTGCCATCGTCATGACACGGCAGCGGAGGAAATGACACGGAGCCTGAGAACCTTCAATGGGATGTAGGGTCTCGCGCTCGGCCTCCTATGGCGGCTCTGTGACCTGTGCCTGCTGCGCTGCCTCAGACTTCTTCATCGGTGGGCCGTCTCAACTCCACTGCGTTTCCCCGAGGTTCGCCGGGTCACAGATGAAATTGCACGCCGCTGACCTGCCGCGACGACCTTCGCCTCCCTCGACACCGGCAGCTCACTGTTCTTCGACCACCACGACCCCGAGATCGTCACCTGGCTCGCCAAGCGCCGACTGGACGCCTGAAGCGCGTTCACCCGGGGCGAACAGCAGGCCGCACCGCCGGCCACCGCTCGCCCCTCCCGCTGCCAGATCCCTCCGCGAAGGGCACAGCTGTGAAGGGCACATCTGTGAACCAGCAGACCCCACCGCCACAGCCCGGCGACGCACCTTCACCCGGTGGCGGCGCGGGCGGCACGGGCGGCGCGGGCTACTTGATGCCCTGCGCCCGGGCGTTGGCCAGCAGGGCCTTCAGGCCGGCGGTGTCGAAGCCCGTGAGACGGCCCATGCTCGTAGAGGTCCGGTAGCCGCCGTTGGGCGAGCACATGACCGGCGTGTTGCCGTAGCGGGTGGCCACGCACTCGCCGTCGCCGGCCTTCCCGTCCTTGTTGAGATCCAGATTGGGGTGATCGAGGCCCAGCGCGTGGAGCGGCTCATGCACCAGCGTGTTGCGCAGCTTGTACTCCGGCATCGGCCAGCTGCCGTCCCAGTACTCGGTGTCGATGGCGACGATTCCGCCGGTGCCGACGCCCTTGGGCGGGTGGGGACAGGGCATGGCCTGGCTGTAGCCGCCGCGGCCGAGCGGCCGGTACATCTCGGTGTACTGAATGTGCCCCACGGGACCGCACTTCGCCGGGTTGACGGACTCGACGCCGCCGATGACGAGCTTCACCCCGGCCGCCTTGACCTGGGACACGGCAGCCGTCAGGTAAGGCGTGTAGCGAGACTTCATGGCGGCCGTGGCAAACGTGAGCGTGTACTGGCGGGACGGGCTGAGGCTGGTGACGCCGAGCCGGGTCGCGAGCTTCCAGCCGGAGCCCGTCGCGAGGAGCTCCGCCGGCCGTCCGGGCGCGGCCGTGAGCGCGCACGCCGCGAGGGCCGCGGCTACGGCCAGGGTCTTACGCATGGGAATTCCCCTTATGCAGTTGTGGGGATAACGTGACGGTCCTTTCACCAGTCAGACTCATGAGCCGCGCAAATGGTTACATCGTCAACTTGATCGTTCTCGCCGGGAGTTGAACTCCGCGCACAGGGCCGCGCACATTCACCGGTGCGGGGCGAGGTGAACACCGTCGTGGCGGCAGCGCCATCGGGACGGAGTCCTACGAGGCGGATCCTTGTGGCCGGGCCACGGAGGACCTGGCGACCGGCCGGCGACCACGCGGGCAGCCATCAGCGATAGCCCGTGTCATCGGCGGGAAGGCCCCGGTCCTGGACCTCGACGACATAGCGCCAGCAGTCCGGGCGGGTGCCGTCGGTGTCGGTGAACCCGTAGAGGGGGGCGAGTTGGCCGCTGGAGACGACCGTGCCCGTCCAGCGCGCGACGTCCGGGTCGGCGGCCAGGGCGACCACCGCCCGCGCGACATAGCTCGGGGACTCCGCGATGCAGAAATGCGGCACGTTCACGGTCGCCTCCCGCCAGTTGTCCTCGGTCACCCCGAAGGCCTCGAGCATCTTCTCCGAGCGCAGCCAGCCCGGTGTCACGGCGACGGCGGCGCCCTGGTGCGGGGCGAGTTCATGGCTCTGGGCCAGGGTCATCCGCTGTACGGCGGCCTTGACCAGGTCGTAGTAGAAGCCCTCGTGGTGACGGTAGGCGGCGTTGTACTCCGCGGTGCCGTCGGTCATCTCGATCACCAGCCCGCCGGGGCGGCGGATGAGCAGCGGCAGCGCGTGGTGGCTGGTGATCGCGTGGGTGTCGATGCCCATGCGCAGCATTCGCAGGCCGCCGGGGAGATCGTGCTCCCAGAGGGTGGTGCCGAACTGGGCGTATGCGTCGCCGCCGAAGATGTCGTTGACGAGGATGTCGAGGCGCCCGTGATCCCCGTCGATGCGCTGGACGAGGTCGCGGACCTGCTCGCTGTCGAGGTGATCCACCCGCAGGGCCGTGCCGGTGCCCCCGGCCGCGGTGATCAGTTCCCCGGTCTCCTCGATCGTTTCCGGCCGGTCGATCTCCGAGCGGCCCGCGGTCCGGCTGCTGCGTCCGGTGGCGTACACGACGGCACCGGCGCGCGCGAGTTCCACCGCGATCGCGCGCCCGGCGCCTCGCGTGGCGCCGGCCACCAGCGCGACCTTCCCGTCCAGCGCACCGGCCCACGCGTCATCCGTCGCCATGGCTTCGGGCTGCTCCCATCTCCTCGTCCCCGCTCAGGAATCCGGGCGGGGACGCGTCGTCCCCCGCAGGGCCGATGCCGGCCTGCGAGGCACGGTACGTACGCATCGCAAGTGAATCGTGCCGTGTCAGGAACTGAGGTGGTATTGGGCCCAGGGCTGGTGAGCCGGTGCGGAATCCTCGTGGGAGGGCGCGAGGGTCCCCCACGGCGCGAGAGCGTTGTCCCATTCCGAGGCCAGGGCGGCCATGTCCGGGACGGACTCCGCGGTCGGCATCGTGCCGGTGTGCCAGGCGGACGCCATCGGGTGTCCGGTGGGCGCGGCATTCCAGGCGGCCGTCTGCTGTGCGGGGATGGTGTATTCGGACTCGTGCACATCGCCGGGGCCGCGCCGGTGGCGTCCCGCATGGTTCTCCGCCGGGCCAGGATAGAACCGCCCCTGGGCGGAGAGCTGTTGGGCACGGGTGACCAGGCGGGTGAGGTCGAGCCCGAATTCGGCGGCAAGTTCGCGCAAGTCCACCCCGGTCTGCCAACTGCCGATGAGTACGGCGTCCATCGCCGGGGACCAGGTCTGTTCCGCTGTCCCCGTGCCGCCGGCACCCTCGCGGGGCAGGCCGGTGGGGCGCGTTCCGGCAGAGAGGTTCTGGTGGGAATATTCGGCGGCGGGATCGGGACCTGGCGAGGCCTCCTCCGCCTCCCGCGGTGCCGCGGCGGACGTGGTGGCCGCGAGCAGCTCCTCGGCGACGGCGCGGGCGTCGTCCTTGCCCACCGTGCGCCGGGCGATCCGCACTTCCCGCTCATTCAAACCGAACAGACCGGCCACCGCGCCGGTACTGCCCACCGTTACCGCAAATGCCGCCAATACGCGTGACCGGTCGGCCTGCGCCTCGTCAAGTCTGGCCTGCGCCTCGCGCACACGCTCATCGCCCAGACAAAACGCTTCTGCCAGCACGGCGTTGCGGTCCCACAACTCTCTAGGATCCATACCCATTCAACGGCTCTTGGGCAGAGGTGTCCCGATCTGGTTCAGCAAAGCACCCCAAAGCACCCATCGAACCACCAGATGAAAATCACTCCGGTGCGCGGCCCTTGATCGCCCTCAGCGTGGTCTGGATGTCATATTCCCTGGTCACGCGCCCGCGTAAATACGCAACGCGGATTGTCAGTGCCGTGGGCTACTGTCCTGATCGATGACATTTTCATAGTTCCATGTGTTCTTGGGGGGGCCATGACTCATTTTTCCCGTACCTCGTTCCGCGTCGCAGGGACGCTGCTCACCGGAGCCGTGCTGTGCGGCACGGCGGCCTGCACGGCGTCCGGCGGCCGCACCGCCGCGTCGGGGAGCATCAACGCCACGCCGGTCGCCGCGGTGCAGAAGGCCGTCAACAAGGGCGCCAAGCTCAACTCCGTCTCGTACTGGCTCTCCGGCCGGATCCCGGGCCAGGGGACGGTCGACGGCAAGGTGTCGTTCAGCATCCGCCCGCGCGCCATCGATATGCGGATGAAGGCCTCCGGAGGCAAGGAGGAGGGCGAGTTCTCGGTGCGGCTCGTCGGGGACACGGTGTATCTCGGCGGGGGCGGGAAAGCGGCGGCCGCCATGGACGGCAAGCACTGGATCAAGTTCGCCATGAAGGGCAAGGGGGCCGGCGGCCTCGGGGGGATGCAGCGGCAGGCCGACCAGGATCCGGCGGCACAGGCGTCCTTGCTCCCCCAGTCCGATGACGTCAAGAAGGTCGGCGAGGAGACCGTCGACGGGGTGCGGACGACGCACTATGCCGGCGTGGTCGAGGTGGCGGACCTGCTGAACAAGCGGGCCGCCAAGAGCGCGCTGGATGCCGAGCGCCGCAAGAAGGTGATCGAGCAGTACCGGCAGCTCGGGGTGAGCAAGCTCAACCTCGACATGTGGGTCGGTCCCGGCGACCGCACCGTGAAGTTCCGTGAGCGTGCGCAGGCGGCCCAGGGCCCGCTGGACGTGACCATACGGTTCTTCGACGTCAACAAGCCGGTCACGGTCCAGGCGCCGCCCGCTTCCGACACGGTGGATCTGGCGCAGAAGCTCAAGGAGGCCGGAAAACGGCTGGGTTAGAGCGCGTCCTTCGGATCGGCCCGGAGCGGGCCGCGGCGTCCGGTGCGGTGGGCCGCACGGCGGAGCGTCAGCCGCGTACGGGGCGTACTCGGGTGAGGCGACAACGCGGCGAGGTGCTGTGTCGGGCTCCGCGGCCCCGGGGGGACTCCATCGATGCGGTCCTACCGGGGGTTGGCGCCGCGCGGCGCGGGCTCATCGAGGTGCGGCAGACCGATCGGGTTGGGGAAGGGCAGCACATCCGCGGCCAGGAGGCGCCGGACCAGGGGTTCCAGCGCATGCAGCATCCGGTCCGTCTCCGCCTCGGGCAGCGGGTCCAGAAGCCGTCCGGCCAACCGGTCGGTCGCCTCCTCGATGCGCTCCCGTTCCTGCCGGCCGTGTTCGGTCGCGTCGCCCTGTGCGTCCACGAGGCCACGGGCGCGCAGCCGGTCCGCCGCGGCGGCCCAGTCCTCTTCGCTCCAGCCGCGGTCCTGCCGCATGGTGTCCCTGGGGACGCGGCCCGATGCGGCGGCCAGGACCAGGGCCTCGCAACCGTCGAGACCCTCGTCGGCGAGCACGGTGAGATGTGCGTCGCCCCTGAACTCCCTTACGGTGGTGACCAGTTGCCACAGGCGCTCGACAGGGTCGGCATGGTCGCAGAGCACACGGTTGGCGGCGAACAGGGGGCGGGCGATGGCCGGTGCCTTGTCGACGATCGTCTGGAGCGGGGGCAGCACTTCGGCCGCGGTGCGCTCCAGCTCGGGGTCGATCCCGCGCAGTGCGTGGGCCGCACGGCTGCCGCGCTCGTCGAGGACATGTGCCGGACTGACGACGCTCCAGGCCGCGGGCAGCGCACGGGCCACCATCCCCGGGGCGAACACACCGAGTACGGCCGTGGCGGCCGCGGGTTCCACGGCTCCCAAGGGCGCCGTGCGGGAGGCGAAATACCCCATCCAGAAGCCCTTGAGGCCGAGGTCCTTGCCCAGGCCACGGCACTCGTCGTCGAAGTAGAAGACCGCATGCAGCGGCTCGGTCAACAGCCAAAGCGATCGTGCGTGCGGCTCCATGAACCGCACGCTACCGCCGGCGGCCGCCGGGCGCACCGCACCGCAGCGCGAAGACACCCGCACCGGCGCCCTAAGGGCGCTGTCCCGACCCGAAGCGAGGATCAGCAGTGATGCCCGGCAACGCAGAGATCATCAACAGTGGCCTAGACCGGATAGTGGCGGGCTATGTCTTCCCCGAGCGCGCCGCGGAGGCCGACCGGGCGGTCCGCGCTCGGCTGGCGGCCGGTGAGTACGACGCCCTGAGCGGTGCCGCGTTCTGTGCGGCGGTGACCACGCATCTGCAGGAGGCCTGCCCGGACAAACACCTCAGGCTGTTGTGGCAGGACGAGCCCCGGTCCGTCGAGCCCGCGGACGACGACAAGGGCCGGGCAGCCTTCCTGGCGCTGATGCGGGCCGAGAACCAGGGGATCCGCCGCTCCGAGCAGCTCGACGGCAATATCGGCTATCTGGACGTGCGGTGGATACCCGACGCCGGGCAGGGTGCCCGCGCGATCGGTGCGGCCATGGAGCTGGTCACGCACACCCGGGCTCTCCTTCTCGATCTGCGGGGGTGCCGGGGCGGCTCGCCCGCGGGCGCCGCGATGTGGTGCAGCTATTTCTTCCCCGACGACGAGGTGCACCTCAACGACTTCTTCGAGCGCTCCACCGGCTCCACCCGGCAGTACTGGACCCTCCCGTATCTGCCCGCGCCGCGCTATCTCGACCGTCCGGTGTATGTGCTCACCAGCGCCACCACCTTCTCGGGCGGCGAGGACGTGGCGTACACGCTGCAGGCGCACGGGCGCGCCGAGGTGATCGGTGAGGTGACCGAAGGCGGTGCGCACCCCACCGACCGCCATCCGGTGACGGAACACATCACGGTCACCGTTCCGACAGCCCGCACCGTCAATTCCGTCACGGGCACCAACTGGGAGGGCGTCGGGGTGCAGCCGGACCGTGCCGTACCGGCTGACAAGGCGCTGGAGACGGCGTACGGGGAGGTCAGGAAGCGGCTGATGTAGCGGGCGAGCGACGGTGAGGAGCGGTGCGCCGGGCCGCGGGCGGCCGGTGGCGGTTCCGTACACGTCGGCGGTCCGGCGGCGGGCGGTTGCCCGGGGCGGCGTCAGCCGTCGGTGCGGCCGCCCGCTCCGAAGCCCGACTGCCAGGCCCACAGGTGGGTGCAGTTGGGGCACTGCAGATGCAGCACGCTGCCCTTGTTCGACAGGAGGTAGCGCCAGTGGTCGCCGCAGGTGCGGCCGTCGAGGCAGGTCGCGCAGTCCTGGTGGTCCTGGCAGCCGGGGCACGGGACCCAGGCGCGGCGGCCGATATCGGCGGTGGGGTCGAGCGGCAGCATGCTCAGGCCTGCCCGGAGGCCGGCAGCACGTCGGCGGCGACCAGCATGTCGTAGGTGGCCTGCTGCTCCGCGTCCAGGCCCGAGTAGAGGAGCCGGTACGCCTCGTCCTCGCCCTCCATCACCGCGATGGGGTCCCAGGTGTCACCCAGCGCCGCGACGACCTCGGCCCGCCGCCGGGCTTCGTGAGTGACGAGGTCGAGCTCGAATATCTGGTGGTCAGAGGTGTTGCGGTCGTTCATGGTGCGCGTCCTGTGCCACTTGCGGATGATGCGGATGTGTCTATCAAGCGGCGCGGCATTGAGGAAGCGTCAGACGGAGGGCGGCGGACCGGGGGGCCGGCAGACGGAAGGGCCGATAACTCAGTGCGATGCGGTGAAGCACAAGAGAAGCGGAGAAATGGGAATTTACGGGCAGAATGCGGCGTGAGCTATGCCCGATATTGCCGGGAATCTTCAGTGTGACGGAATTCATCCCTGAGATATCGGATCGTCCCCGTAGTCAGGTCCGCTGCCCGGTAGTCAGGCCGCCGGCCCCCCGGTGGGCTGTGGCCGGCCGGACAGGCGCCGCACCGCGACCGCGGCGGCGTCGTCGCCGAGCCGGCCGTTCGTATGCGCGAGCAGGTCCGCGCGCAGCCGGCGCAGCACCTGCTGCGGGCTGCCGTGGTTCCAGGCGCCGGCGCGCTCGACAAGGGGGTAGAAGGTGCCCTTGTCGTCACGGGCCTCGCTCACCCCGTCCGTGTAGAGCAGCAGCACATCTCCTGGCTCGAAGGGGAAGGTCTCGACCTCGTAGTCCGGGGCGCCTGCCAGGCCTCCGAGGCCGATCGGCAGCGCGGTCCGCTCGCCCCACAAGGGGATGGCCCGTCCGTCGCGCAGCAGCAGCGGAGGCGGGTGACCACAGTTGATGATGCGCAGCACGGACAACTGGTCGGGGATGTCCAGCAGGGCGACGGTCGCGAAGGTCTCGTCGTTGTCGACGACGGGGGCGGGGCCGGGCGCCGGAGCGGCGGGAAGGGAGCCGGCGTCCTTGCCGGGGTCGGGGGCCAGGTCGGGGGCGGGGTCCGGGTCCGGGGCCGCCTCCGTCTCGGTCTCGGCGCCCGGCATGTCGTACCACTGGCTGCTGTCCCAGCGGACGGCCCCGTCGAGATGGACGGCCAGTCTGGGCAGGGTGGCCTGGCGGTGGGCGGCCGCCCGGAAGGCGCCGAGGATGAGGGCGGTGTGACCGTAGGCGGGCAGCCCTTTGCCCCGGACATCGCCGATGATCAGCCGGGTACTGGTGGTGGTGCGCGCCGCCGCGAACAGATCACCGCCCATCCCCGCCTCCTCCTCGGCCGGGAGGTAGAGGGAGGCGATCTCCAGGGCGCCACTGCGCGCGGGCAGCGGCCGGAGCAGCACCTGCTGGGCGACCGCGGCCACCGAGCGGCTCTGTGTCAGCCGGCGCTCATTGCGCTCCCGTACGACGCTGAAGAGCACGACCAGCCCGGAGACCACCACCAGCGCGGCGATCTGGGCCTGCAGATTCGCGGTGAACAGCATCTGGCGCGCGATGCCGATGAATACCTGCGCGGCTACCGCCAGCGCACCGATCGCCGCCGTCAGGCGCGGCCCGGCGAAGGCCGCGGTGATCGCGGGAGCCGCGACGAGAAGCGGCCCCAGATGGATGTCGGGCGGCGCGAGAACATCGATCACGCAGACCGCCGCGATGAGCCCGATCGGGAGCAGCACCAGGACGTGGCTCAGTTCCCGCCGTCCGCGTAGCTGCATCCGCCGTGGAAGGGGCATGCCTCATGTTTGCACCCGGTTGCACGAAATGCCCGGATCGCCCGTCACCCCTCCCGCTCGCCCGCCTCCCGTCGCAGGGCCGCAATGAGCAGATCGAGCGCGGGCTCGACGGCCGAGCCCGCCATGAGCGGAAGGTGTTCGCGTACGCGGTGCAGGCTGGGGAAGTCCTCCGCGGGCAGACCGGCGTACTCCTCCTGCCAGGCCTGCTCGTCCGCCGCGCGCTGGGCGGGAGCCAGCCGCAGTACGCCGGCGTCCAGGGCCGCGTGACCGAGGGCGGTGTCGACGAGTGCGTGGTAGTGGCGGACGGCGGCGGCCTCGTCGAACCCGGCCTGGAGCAGCAGACCGATGCCCGTGTCGACCGCGTGCTGCTCATGGGGCCGGCCCGTGACCCGGACGGTGCTGAAGACGGCGATCTGCGGGTGGCGCAGCGCGGAACGGTAGGCCCGCAGCCCGAAGTCGCGCAGGTCGGCGGCCCAGTCGCCGGTGGGCGCGAAGCCGGTCATCGACTCGCCGATGAGACGGTCGGCGAGCGCCAGCAGCAGATCCTCGGTGTTGCGGAAGTAGCGGTAGACGGCCGACGGATCGGCGCCGAGAGCCGCGCCGAGTTTGCGCACGGTGAAGGCCTGCGCCCCCTGGGCGTCGATCAGTTCACATGCGGCGTCGACGATGAGGTCGGCCGACAGGACCACGCCTGAGCTGGTCGGCCGGCGCCGCTTGCGCTCCACCGGGACGCGCTCGCTCTCCGTCACGCCGAACCCCTCCGCTTCGCTCCGCCCCGGCCCCCGGGCCCTCTCGGGATCAGTTAACCACCAGGTTACGTCAACACCGTTGACACAAGGGTGAAGGGGCTGTTTCATCGGCGGACATACACGGATCACCGCGGTGCCACATCCCGCACCACTCCCCTTCCGTACGACGCAGCCGTCCCGCGACCCCGGGCCCGGCCCGCGCCGCCCTGCCCCGCCGCCCCACCCGCACCTCCCCGTCACCCTGGCCCGGCCGAGACCGGTCCGGCCCGCCGTCCAAGGAGTGAGTGCCATGCCTTCCGCAGTGCAGCAGGACCCCGGCCCGGCGAGAATGCGTCGCTCGCTTGGGGTGAAGGACGGGGTGGCGATCGCCGCGTCGAGCACCGCCGCGACCACCAGCATCGGCATCGGAATGGGCACACTGGCCGCCTACACCGGGCGGCAGACGCCCGCCCTGTTGCTGCTGGCCTTCGTGCCCATCCTCGGCATCGCGCTGTCGTACGCCCGGCTCAACCGCACCGAGCCGAACTGTGGCAGCGGCTACACCTGGGTGGGCCGGTCCATCGGCCCCTGGCCCGGATTCCTGACCGGGTGGGTGGTGCTGGTCGGAAACGTGATCTTCATGGCGTACACGGGTGCGGTGACCGGCTCCGTCGTGCTCCAGTTCCTCAACAAGATGGGCCTGCGCAGCGTTTGGGGACTCCAGCTGGACCCGGCCTCGACGGGCATCAGCACCGCCGTCGGTCTGGGCGCGCTGGTCGTCGTCACGGTCACCGCGATCACGGGCGTGCGGGCCGCGACCCGGCTGCAGATGTGGCTGCTGGTCTTCGAGTACACGGTCCTGCTGCTCTTCTGCGGCTACGCCCTCTTCACGGGTGACCAGCCGTTCTCGCTGTCCTGGCTCAACCCCTTCGAGATCTCCTCACCCCAGGCACTGGCCCAGGGGATGGTGCTGGCGGTGTTCTTCTACTGGGGCTGGGACGCCGCGTTCAGCGTCAACGAGGAGACCCGCAGCGCCACCGACGCGGCCCGCGGCGGACTGATCGCACTGGTGGCGATGCTCGGGCTGTTCCTCGTCGGAGCGCTCGCCTTCCAGCGGGTGATGAGCACGGGCGAACTCATCCACAACGGGCCGCAGGCGCTCACCTTCCTCGGCCGCGAGCTGGCGCCGGAACCCTGGGCCTCCCTGCCCCTGGCCGCCCTGATGTGCTCGGCCTTCGCCTCGCTCCAGTCCAGCGTCATCCCCACCGCCCGCGGCACGCTGGCGATGGCCCGCGACCGCACGCTGGGCCCGGTGTGGCAGCGGGTGCACCCGCGCTACGGCTCCCCCGCCGTGGGCACCCTCGTGATCATGGCGCTCGCCGCGCTGCTCGCCGTGCTCGCGGTCGGCATCCCCAAGCTCAACGACATGATCCTCACCGCCGTCAACTCGATCGGTCTGACCGTGGCCCTCTACTACGGACTCACCGCGCTCGCCTGCGCGGTGCGCTTCCGCGACAGCCTGCGCCGCGGAGCGGTGCGCGCGCTGCGGGACGTGGTCGTCCCGGCGATGAGCGCGCTGGCGCTGTTCGGGCTCGGCATCTACCTCGTCTGGGACTACGCGACCATGAGCGACCACTTCGAGGCGAGCCCGGACAACGGCTGGTTCATGCTGCTGCTGCCCGCGCTGTTCATCCTGCTGGGTCTGGCCACCGCCGCCTGGGCCAAGTGGGTACGCCGCGCCCCGTACTTCCGTACCGGCCGGGGGACGGATGCCGATGCGATCAGCCTGCCGATGGACGCGGAGGCCGCCGCCCTCCCCAGCCCGTCGGAGGGCTGACCGTACGCCCGAGCCGCCCTCCCCTTTCCCGTACGACACCGACGCCGGACACCCAGCACACCCGCAACACACCTGGAGCGACTGCCCTATGGATCTCAGCACCGCCGTGGACCCCGAGCCGAACCCGGACGCCGCCCCCCGTGGCACCACCGGTGACGGCGCCGCCGACCTCGTCTTCCTCTCCGGCCCCGTGCACACCGTCGACCCCGCGCGCACCCGGGCGAGCGCGGTGGCGGTACGCGGTGACCGCATCATCGCCGTCGGGCACGACGCGGAGGTCAGCGAGCTGATCGGGCCCGCCACGGAGGTCGTCGATCTGCACGGCAAGCTGCTCATCCCCGGTTTCCAGGACGCCCATGTCCATCCGGTCGGCGGCGGGCTGGAGTTGGCGCTGTGCGATCTGAGCGCGGCGGTCACCGCTGAGGCGTACCGCGAGCTGATCGGCGCGTATGCGGCAGCGCATCCGGAGGCGGCGTGGATCACGGGTGGCGGCTGGTCCCTGGAGGCGTTCCCCGGCGGCATGCCGACCCGGGAGTTCCTGGACGCCCTCGTGCCCGACCGCCCGGTGTTCCTCGTCAACCGTGATCACCACGGTGGCTGGGCCAACTCCTGCGCCCTGGAACGGGCCGGGGTCACCTCCCGTACACCGGATCCGGCCGACGGGCGCATCGAGCGGGACGCCGGCGGCCGCCCGACCGGCATGCTGCAGGAGGGGGCCATGCAGCTGGTGTCCGACCTGATCCCGGAAGCGACGCTCGCCGAACAGACCGCAGGCCTGCTCAGGGCGCAGCGTCTGCTCCACGGCTACGGGGTGACCGCCTGGCAGGACGCGATGCTCGGCCGCGGCCCCGGAACGGTCGAGTCCATCCCGGCGTATGCGGCCGCCCGGCGCGACGGGACGCTCACCGCACGGGTCACCGGGGCGCTGTGGTGGGACCGGTCCCGCGGGGCCGAGCAGATCCCCGAACTCCTCGCCCTGCGCGAGGAGTTGACGGGCGGGCGGCTGCGGGCGACCAGCATCAAGATCATGCAGGACGGCATCGCCGAGAACCACACGGCCGCCATGCTCAGCCCCTACCTCAGCGCCTGCGGCTGTGCCTCCGACAACAGCGGCATCTCGTTCATCGACCCCGCGGACCTGCGAAGCTATGTCACCCTGCTGGACGCGGAAGGCTTCCAGGTGCACTTCCACGCCCTGGGCGACCGGGCCGTACGCGAGGCGCTGGACGCGGTCGAGGCGGCCCGGCGGGCGAACGGCCGGCGCGACACCCGGCCGCACCTCGCCCATCTCCAGGTGGTCCACCCCGACGACATCCCGCGCTTTCGCCGGCTGGGTGCGACGGCGAACATCCAGGCGCTCTGGGCGGCCCACGAGCCGCAGATGGACGAGCTGACCATCCCCTTCCTGGGCCCCCAACGGGCCGCCTGGCAGTACCCGTTCGGAGATCTGCTGCGCTCGGGCGCCACCCTCGCGGCGGGCAGCGACTGGCCGGTCAGCTCCCCCGACCCGATCGCCGCCCTGCATGTCGCGGTCAACCGCCGTGCGCCGGACGGCCCGCCCTCGGCGCCGGTCTTCCTCCCCGAGCAGCGCATCGACCTGGGCTCGGCGCTCGCCGCGTACACGGCCGGCAGCGCCTACGCCAACCACCTCGACGACAGCGGCACCATCCAGCCGGGCAAGCTGGCCGACCTGGTCGTCCTCGACCGTGACCCCTTCGACGGCGCCGACGAGGAGATCGCCACGACCCGCGTGCTGCAGACGTTCGTCGGGGGGCGCCGGGTGTACGCGGCCGAGGACGCCTGAGGGGACAGCGCAGGGCTCGCCCGTCGGCGGGAGCGGCCGGCTGCGGCGCGTTCCCGCCGACGGGCTCAGGCCTCCCGCGCGGGCGCCGCACCACCGCGCCGCTTCACCCACCCCGCCCCAACGGCACCGTGCGCTCTCGCGGCGCCGCGGCCCGCTCCTCCGGCGTGCGGGCCGGTGCGGCGCGCCGCCCCCCGTGGGCGAAGAAGTCCGCCAGCGGCAGCGTCGCCGCGCCGACCGTGACGGCGTCGGGACCGAGCGTGCCGAGGCCGATGGTGACGCGGCCGGCGGGGTGCGCGAGGGAATAGGCGGTGGCGTAGGCGCGGACGGCGGGCAGGATGTGCGGGCCCAGCTGGAGACCGGCCCAGCCGCCGATGAGGACACGTTCGGGGCTGAAGAGGTTGATCAGGTCGGAGATACCGGCGCCGAGGTACTCCGCGGTCTCGTCCAGGACGGAGCACGCGACCGGATCGGCGGCGGCACTGCCGTCCCGCGGGTGGGCGGCGGCGATCAGGGCCGTGACCGCCGTCTCCTCATCGGCGTCCGTGGGCAGTTGACCGCCCGCTTCCTGCCAGCGCTGCAGCAGCGCCTCCGACCCGGCGTACGCCTCCAGACAGCCGCGGGCACCGCAGCGGCAGCGCCGGCCGCGGACGCTGACCGTCAGATGCCCCCATTCGCCCGCACTGTCGCGTGCGCCGCCGTCGATGATGCCGTCGGTCACGATGCAGGCACCGACGCCGGAGCCGAAGAGCACGATGACCGCGTCCTTGGTGCCGCGGCCGCCGCCGAACCACATCTCCGCCTGGCCGAGCGCCTTGGCGCCGTTGCTGAGGAAGAAGCCCACACCGGCGGGGAGTTCGACGGCGCCCCGCAGCAGCTCCTCCAGGGGTACGGCGTCCCAGCCGATGGTCTGGCCGTGCACGATCGCACCACCGGCCCCGCCCCGTTCGAGGATGCCGGGGACGCCGACGCCGATGCCGAGCAGCCGGCCGGGGGCCGTACCGCTCTCCCGCAGCACGGTGGCGATGCCGTCGGAGATATGGCGGACGATCAGATGCACGTCGTAGCCGTAGTGGGTCAACGGGAGTTCCGAGCGGGCCAGTTCGGTCATCGCGAGGTCGAAGAGCTCGACCCTGACCCGGGTCTCGCCGACGTCCACACCGATCAGGCAGCCGCTCGACGGGGCCACCCGGAGCAGGGTGCGCGGCCGGCCGCCGTCGGATTCGACCACACCGGCCTCCTCCAGCAGTCCGTCCTCGGTGAGTTCGGTGACCACGTTGCTGACGGAGCCTGAACTGAGGCCAGTTGCGGGCACGAGCTCCTGCCGGCTCATGGGACCGTCGAAATACAGCCGTTCCAGAACTGCGGTGCGATTGGCTCTCCGCAGGTCACGCACGGTCCGTTGGGGGCGCTCGGCCATCTGGTTCCCTTCCCGCCCGCAACCCGGCGGCGTCCGATCCCTTGACGCACCCTTCTCTCGGGCCTTAACTCACATCCTAAGTTAAGCCATGAGGCCGTTCAGGAACTGAACATGGCCGACCTCCGGACTCCTCAGAGAGAGGCGTATCCGTCATGCGCATACTCCGAGCCGCGACCGTCACCGCCACCGTCACCGCGCTCGCCGCCGTGGCATCCGGATGCGGGGGCGGGACGAGCCCCGGAGGGGGCAGCGACGACTCCCCCAAGACGCTGACGTATTGGGCGTCCAACCAGGGACCGAATGTCGAGGCGGACAAGAAGATCCTCGGTCCCGAACTGAAGAAGTTCGAGCGGCAGACCGGGATCAAGGTCAAGCTGGAGGTCATCCCCTGGCCCGAACTGCTCAACCGGATCCTCACCGCCACCACCTCGGGCCAGGGCCCCGACGTCCTCAACATCGGCAATACCTGGTCCGCTTCACTGCAGGCCACCGGTGCGCTGCTCCCCTGGGACAAGGCGAACTTCGACGCGATCGGCGGACGTGACCGCTTCCTGGCACCGGCACTGCACGCCACGGGCACGGCGGGCAAGGACCCGGCCGCAATCCCGCTGTACTCGCTGGCCTATGCGCTGTACTACAACAAGCAGATGTTCAAGGACGCCGGGATCACCAAACCCCCGTCCACCTGGGACGAGTTGGTGGCGGACGGCAAGCGGATCTCGAAGGACGGCAAGTGGGGCCTGGGCGCCGAGGGCGGTCAGCTGACCAACAACATCCATCAGGCCTTCGCCCTCGGCAAGCAGCACGGCGCCGACTTCTTCGACGGCTCCGGCAAGCCCACCTTCACCTCGGACGGCGCGGTCGCGGCGGTCAAGCAGTACATCGACTTCATGGCCAAGGACAAGATCATCGCCCCGGGCAACGCCGAGTACGGTCAGAACCAGTCGCTGAGGGACTTCGCCACGGGCCGGACCGCGATGGTGCTGTGGCAGGCCGCGGCCACCACCTTCACTGCCGACGGGATGAAGCCGGACGAGTGGGGCGTCGTCCCAGTGCCCGTCCCGGCCGGCACCCCGGGCACCGGCCAGCAGACCAACTCCATGCTCGCCGGCATCAATATCGCCGTCTTCAAGAACACCCACAATCTGCACGGCGCGCAGAAGTTCGTGAAGTTCATGACGAGCGACGGCGAACAGCGGCTGCTCAACAAGACCTACGGCTCCATACCGCCCGTCACCGCCGCCCAACAGGACCCGGCGTTCGACCGCCAGGACACGAAGGTGCTGCTCGACACTCTCACCACGAGTGCCACGCCGCTGCCGCAGGTCGTCGAGGAGTCGCAGTTCGAGACGTCCGTCGGCACCGCCATCAAGGACCTGTTCGCCGACGCTGCCGCCGGCCACCCGGTGACGACCGCCTCGGTCAAGGCGCGGCTGGCCAAGGCCGAGCAGCAGATGGCGAAATGAGGGTCGCCGCCAGGCTGCGCCGCGTCGGCCTGCCCTATCTGCTGCTGCTCCCCGCGCTGCTGCTGGAGCTGCTGGTCCACCTCGTCCCGATGGTCATCGGCATCGTGATGAGCTTCAAGGACCTGACCCAGCTCCATATCGGCAATTGGGGCACGGCCCCCTGGAAGGCGCTGGGCAACTACCGCGTCACCGTGGATTTCGACGCCCCGGTCGGCGCCACCCTGCTGCACTCGTTCTTCGTCACCTGTGCGTTCAGTGCGCTGACGGTCGGTCTGTGCTGGCTCCTGGGCACCGCGGCCGCGATCTTCCTGCAGGAGAACTTCCGTGGCCGTGGTCTGCTGCGCGCCGTCTTCCTCACGCCGTACGCGCTGCCGATCTACGCCGCGGTGATCACCTGGGCCTTTATGTTCCAAAGGGACAACGGCCTGGTCAATCATGTGCTGCACGACCAGCTGCACCTCACCGACGGCCGGCCCTTCTGGCTGCTCGGCAACAACAGCTTCCTCGCGCTGGTCGTGGTCTCCGTCTGGAAGACCTGGCCGTTCGCGTTCCTCGTGGTGATGGCCGGGCTGCAGAACATCCCCAAGGACCTCTACGAGGCGGCGGCGCTCGACGGGGCGGGCATCGTCCGGCAGATCCGCCGGATCACCCTGCCCTCCTTACGGCCCATCAACCAGGTGCTGGTGCTGGTGCTGTTCCTGTGGTCGTTCAACGACTTCAACACGCCGTATGTGCTGTTCGGCAGGGCCGCGCCGGAGGCCGCCGATCTGCTCTCCATCCACATCTACCAGTCCTCGTTCGTCACTTGGAACTTCGGTACCGGCTCGGCCATGTCCGTCCTGCTGCTGCTCTTCCTGCTGGTGGTGACGGCCGGCTATCTCCTGGCCACCTCGCGCGGAAGGAAGCATGCCGATGCCTAGCGCCACCGCCCGTACGGCCGGCCGCCGGCGCTCCCCCACCGCCCCGCCCCGCTCCTTCCTGTGGACCCGCCGGATCTTCCTCACCGCGCTGACCGGCTTCGTGCTGCTCCCGGTGTATGTGATGCTCAGCAGCTCGCTCAAGCCGCTGGAGGATGTCTCGGGCGCCTTCCGCTGGCTGCCGAGCCGGCTGACGATCCGCCCGTACCTCGACATCTGGCACACGGTCCCGCTGGCCCGGTACTTCAGCAACTCGCTGATCGTGGCGGGTGCGGCCACCGTCTGCTCGGTGGTCATCGCGGTCTTCGCCGCGTACGCGGTGAGCCGCTACCAGTTCCGCGGCAAGCGGGTCTTCACCGTCACCGTCCTGTCCACGCAGATGTTCCCGGGCATCCTCTTCCTGCTCCCGCTCTTCCTGATCTACGTCAACATCGGCAACTCCACCGGAGTCGCCCTCTACGGCTCCCGCGGCGGCCTGATCCTGACCTATCTGACGTTCTCCCTCCCGTTCTCCATCTGGATGCTGACCGGGTACTTCGCCTCGGTGCCGCGCGAGCTGGACGAGGCCGCGTACGTGGACGGCTGCGGCGCGCTCGGTGCGCTCTTCCGGGTCGTGGTGCCGGCCGCGCTCCCCGGGATCATCGCGGTCGCCGTGTACGCCTTCATGACCGCCTGGGGCGAGGTGCTGTTCGCCTCGGTGATGACCAACGACACCACCCGCACCCTCTCGGTCGGCCTGCAGGGCTACGCCACCCAGAACGACGTGTACTGGAACCAGGTCATGGCCGCGTCCCTGGTCGTCAGCGTCCCGGTGGTCGTCGGGTTCCTGCTGCTGCAGCGCTATCTGGTCGCCGGGCTCACCGCCGGGGCCGTCAAATGACCCACGCCGAAAGGACCTCCGTGACCGACCGGATCGACTTCGCCGCCCTGCCGGACGGCTTCGCCTGGGGCGTGGCCACGTCGGCCTATCAGATCGAGGGAGCGGTCGCCGAGGACGGCCGCGCCCCCTCCATCTGGGACACCTACGCGCACACCCCCGGAAGGATCGACAACGGTGACACCGGCGACCGGGCCTGCGACCACTACCACCGCTGGCGCGAGGACATCGCGCTGATGCGTCAACTGGGCGTCGGTGCCTACCGGTTCTCGGTGGCCTGGCCGCGGGTCGTGCCGGACGGCGACGGCCGGGTCAACGCCGCGGGCCTGGCCTTCTACGACCGGCTCGTCGACGGTCTCCTCGAAGCGGGCATCGCCCCGTACGCCACGCTCTACCACTGGGATCTGCCGCAGGCGCTCCAGGACCGTGGCGGCTGGCCCATACGGGAGACCGCCGAGCACTTCGCGGCATACGCCTCGGTGGTCGCGGAGAAGCTCGGCGACCGTGTCCCGCACTGGGCCACGCTCAACGAGCCACTGTGCTCGGCCTGGATCGGCCATCTCGAAGGCAGGATGGCGCCCGGCCTCACCGATCTCCCGGCGGCGGTACGTGCCTCCTACCATCTGCTGCTCGGGCACGGCCTGGCCGTACGGGCGATCCGGGCCGCTGCCCCGGGCGCCGAGATCGGCATCGTCAACAATCTGAGCACCGTCGAGCCCGCGACCGGGTCCGAGGCCGATGCCGCGGCGGCGCGGCGGATGGACGGGCACACCAACCGCTGGTGGCTCGACCCGGTCCACGGCCGCGGCTTTCCGGCGGACATGCGTGAGGTGTACGGCGTCGAGCTGCCGGAGCGCGCCGGCGATCCGGAGACCATGGCGGAGCCGCTGGACTGGCTGGGGCTGAACTACTACTTCCCGGCCGTGGTGGCCGCCGAGCCGGCCGGCCCGCCGCCGTTCGCCCGCCCGGTGCGCCGGCTGCATGTACCGCGCACGGGCATGGACTGGGAGATCGACGCGGGCGGCCTGGAGACGCTGCTGCTGCGGCTGACCGAGGAGTACGCGGCGCCCAAGATCTATGTCACCGAGAACGGCTCCGCCTACCCGGACGTCGTCCGCCCCGAGGGCACCGTCGAGGATCCCGAGCGCACCGCGTATCTGCACCAGCATGTGGCGGCCTGCGCCCGCGCGGCCCGCAAGGGCGCACCGCTCGCCGGCTACTTCGCCTGGTCGCTGATGGACAACTTCGAGTGGGCCTACGGCTACGACAAGCGCTTCGGCCTGTTCCATGTCGACTTCGCGACCCAGGCCCGCACGCTCAAGGACAGCGGCCGGCACTACGCGGAGCTGATCGGCGGCCGGCCGCACCGCGGCACCCCGCGCGCGGTCTGAGCTGTACCTGCCCGGCGGACCGGCCGACGACCTCGCCGGGGCCGGTCCGCCGGACACCCGCGTGCCTACTCGATGACCAGCTCGACATCGATGTTTCCGCGGGTGGCCTTGGAGTACGGGCAGTACTGGTGGGTCGCCTCGACCAGCTGCCGCCCGGTCTCGCCCGCGAGGGTGTCCGGCAGCTCCACCCGCATGACGACGGCCAGGCCGAAGCCGGTGTCGTCCTTGCCGAGGGAGACCTCGGCGGTGATCGAGACGTCCTTGGTGTCGAGCTTCATCTGGCGGCCGACATTGCCCATCGCGCTGGCGAAGCAGGCCGCGTAGCCCGCGGCGAAGAGCTGCTCCGGGTTGGTGCCGGCGCCGTTGCCGCCGAGGGCCGGAGGCATGGCCAGGGCCAGGTCGATCTGGCCGTCGGAGCTGACGGCCCGGCCTTCGCGGCCGTTGGCGGTGGCGACAGCGGTGTACAGCGCGTCCATCACAGTTCCCCTTCATTGGCGCGGCGGCCGTTCCCCGGCCGCTCGATGCCCTCACAGTGGCACACATTTAAATTGCTCGCAACTAGATTGCGCGCAACTTAATCGCTCGGGGCGAGCTAACCTGGACCCATGACCTCCGCGACCAGGCCTCCGGTACCCGACGCCGAACTGCTCCGCCTCGACCACCAGGTCTGCTTCTCGCTGCACGCCGCCTCACGGGCCTTCGGCGGCGTCTACCGGGATGCCCTGAAGGACCTGGGCCTGACCTACCCCCAGTACCTGGTCATGCTGGTCCTGTGGGAGCACGGCTCCCAGCCGGTCAAGGCCATCGGTGAACAGCTCCGGCTCGACTCCGGCACCCTCTCCCCGCTCCTCAAACGCCTGGAATCGGCCGGCCTGGTACGCCGCGAACGGAGCACCGAGGACGAGCGGTCGGTCACCATCCACCTCACCCCCGCCGGCGACAACCTGCGCGAAGCGGCCCTGCCGGTCCCCCGCAGGATGCTGGCCGCGACCGGCCTCACCATCGAGGAACTCCGTACGCTCCAGGGCCTGTTGGGACGGGTGACCAGCGCCCTCGACGAGGCCTGACACCGGAAGATTCCGGAGTCTGCCGGCGCGTGGCCCGTACCTCTCGCCGGTCCGCGGCGTTACGTACGTAGGTGCTTTCCGCGGCGTCCGCAAGGCGAGGCGCCAACGCCCTGTCCACCCCGGTGCGCTCATCACCCCATTGAGCTACCAAGGTTGGGGAGTCATCAGGACAAAGGCGTATAAAGGGTGGTCAAACCAGCCGGAGCCGCCGGTGAAATCCCGCCCACGACGCGGTTGGCAGCATCGCCTACGACAAGCGGAGGAGCGCCACGTGAATGCGGCAGAAGTTGTCAACACGTTGCTGGTCCAACGGTTCGGGGTCGCCCCGGCCGACATCACCGATGAGGCTCCGCTGCGCGGCCTGCGCCTCGACTCCCTGGCGCTGGAAGAACTCCGCGTCCTCATCGAGGAACGGCTGGACATCGACCTCGATGAGGTATCGCTGACCCCGCGGAACAGCGTGGGCCAGCTGGTGGCGGCCGTCGACGGCAAAGTGCCGGCATGACGGCCCGCCAGGAGCCGTTCTCCGCGGCCGTGACAGGACTGGGACTGGTGACCGCGGCGGGCGTGGGGGCGAAGGCCACCTGGCATTCCGTCACCCAGGAAACCGTGCCCGGCGGAGTGAGCCACCAAGAGGAACTCGCCGATCTGCCCTGCGACTTCATGTACACCATCGCCGATCTGGACACCACCGAGCTGCTCGGTGTGGCCACCCAGCGGCTGATGGACCGCTTCTCGCAGCTCGCGGTGATCGCCGCCCGGGAGGCCGTCGCCGATGCCGGACTGGACCCGGAAGCGTGGGACAGCAGCCGCGTCGCGGTGGTCATCGGCTCCGCGCACGGCGGGCTGCCGTTCTACGACCAGCAGCATGTCGCCATGGCCGGGCGCGGCGCTCGCCGGGTCTCCCCCAAACTCGCCCCGCTGACCGTCGTCAACAGCGCCGCCAGCAGTGTCTGCATGGATCTCGGCGCCCACGGCCCCAGCCTGGGCGTGGCCACGGCCTGCTCCTCCGGGACCGTCGCCCTGGGCACCGCGCACCAGCTGCTGCGCGCCGGGGCCTGCGATATCGCCATCGCCGGCGGGGCGGAGTCGGTCCTCTCCCGGCTGCTGATCGCCAGCGCCTGCCAGATGAAGGCGGTCTCCACCCGCCGGGACGATCCGGCCACTGCCTGCCGCCCCTTCGACGCGGGCCGGGACGGCTTCGTGGTCGGCGAGGGCGCCGGGCTCCTCGTACTGGAGCGGCCCGAGCACGCCAGGGCCCGCCGCGCCCCCGTCCGCGCCCACATCCGTGGCTACGGCGCGTCCAGCGATGCCTACTCGGCGGTGGCCCCGGAGCCCGAGGGCAAGGGCATCGAGCTGGCGCTGCGTACCGCACTGGCGGACGCGGGGGTGCAGGCCGACGAGGTCGGCCATGTCAACGCGCACGGCACCTCGACGGTCGCCAACGACCACATCGAGGCCGCCGTGCTGCGGCGGGTCCTCGGCGATCACCCCATGGTCACCTCGACCAAGGCGATGACCGGGCACGCACTGGGCGCCGCCGGCGGGATCGAGACCGCGCTCACCGTGCTCGCCCTGGAGCATCAGCTGGTGCCCCCGACCGCCAACCTCGAGGTACTGGATCCGCGGATCCCGCTCGACATCGTGCACAAGGAGGCCCGGCAGGCGGCGTTCGACTGCGCGGTCAAGACGTCGCTCGGCTTCGGCGGGCACAACGCCGCACTGGTGCTGACCCGCTAGACCGCCCCGCGCGCCGCGTCGGCGCGCGCCCGTTCCCGCCGGTGCCCCGAGAAGGAATCTCACATGTCCGAGGAAACGATCCGCTCCTTGTCGGTGCACGGGGTGTCCTATTCCTACCGGCGGTTGCAGCAGCCGGAGCGGATCACCGAGCCCGTGCTGGTGCTGGGCGGCGCGCTGCAAGGGATGTTCGGCTGGCCGCAGATGGAAGATCACGTGGGGCCCCTGGCGGACGTGGTGACCGCCGACCTGCCGGGAATGGGGAGCGCCGACCCGCTTCCCCCGGGGCCGAGCATCGATGTCGTGTGCGCGGCGATCGAGGGCATCATCGACGATCTCAAGGTCCCGCGGATCAATCTCTTCGGCTTCTCCTACGGGGCGGGCCTGGCCTACGGATGCGCCCGCCGGTTCCCCGGGCGTATCGCACGGCTCGCCCTGGGCGGGGTTCCGGCACACATCAGCGAGGCGCAGAGGGAGCTGTGGCGACGGGCGTCCGACCATCTCTCGCGCGGTGACACCGAGGCCTTCGCCACCCTGGTCGCCCAGGGCCTGATGTGCCTCGACGACCGTCGGCACGTCGCACACCGGAGGCTGGCGTACCGCTATGTCCGGCGCTCGATGCTGCATGCGGCCCGCAACTCCCGGCACGCCGTCGACTCGCTGCGGCGCGGGATCTCGGACCGTCCGGACTTCTCCGGCGGCCTGACCGGCATCCCCACGCTCGTCTTCAGCGGCGAGCACGACACGGTGACCTCCCCGGCCCGGCAACGGGCCTTCGCGGCCACCATCCCGGGCAGCCGCTTTCTGACGATTCCGGACGCCGATCACTGGGTGGTGCTCGAACGCCCGCAGGAAGTCGCGGACTTGGCTGCGCGGTTCTTCACCGATGGGCCGCTGAGCTCGGCGCCCTGCCTCGCGCCGGTGGTGCGCGAGGAGGCGGCGGCGGCCGATCCGGCGTGCGTGTGACCGGCCACGGACGATCACATTCCCTTGCAGTTATATAACCTCTACCGCATACTGGGGTCATGCCCCTACCGTTCGACGTACTCGCGGAGCCGAGTCGGCGCAAGATTCTCGACCTGCTCCTGGAGCGCCCACGGCTGGTCGGCGAGCTCACGGAGCAGCTCGGGCTGAGCCAGCCCGGCACCTCCAAGCATCTGCGGGTGCTGCGCGAGGCCGGCCTGGTCCAGGTCAGGCAGGACGCCCAGCGCCGCTGGTACGAGCTCCGGCCCGAGCCCCTGGCAGAGCTGGACGCCTGGCTCGCGCACTACCGGCATCTGTGGACCGGGAGCCTCGACGCCCTGGAACGGCATCTCGACGTCATGGAGGACGACCCCCAATGAACCCGCACTCCGACAGCCTCACCACCAGCGGCGGCCGCAACGCGCTGCGCATGGAGCGCAGGCTCGCCCATCCGCCCGCGAAGGTCTGGTCAGCGATCACCGACCCGGCGCACATCGGGCAGTGGTTCCCCTCCGAGGTCACCGTGGACCTCCGGCCCGGCGGGGCGATGACCTTCCACATGCCCGGCGTGAGCGGTATCGCCATGAGCGGTACGGTCACCGACGCCGATGAGCCCCGGCTCTTCGCCTTCACCTGGGGCGAGGACCATCTGCGCTGGGAGATCACACCGGACGGCGACGGCTCGCTGCTGACCTTGGTGCACACCTTCGGCGACCGGTTCGGCGGCGCGAGCTTCGCCTCCGGCTGGCATCTGTGCCTCACCGCGCTCTCGCAGCTGCTCGACGGCGCATCGACGGCCGTCCCCCGCGACACGGGGGAGCTGCACGAGGCGTACATCGAGCAGTTCGATCTCGGTCAGGGTGTGGTCGAGGACACCCCGGACGGCCCGCGGATCCGTTTCGAGCGCCAGCTCGTACGGCCCGCCGAGACCGTCTGGGCGGCGCTGACCTCGGGAGAAGAGCCCGCGGAAGGTGCGCAGGCGCCGGCGGGCTGCACCGCCCGGGAGGCGCCGGCCGGGCCCGTCACCGAGGTACGGGCCCCCGCGGCGCTCGCCTACCGCTGGCACCCGGAGGGCACGGTCCGATGGGAGCTGGGCCAGGGCACCGGCCACGGAGCCCGGCTCACCCTCACCCAGACCGGCCCGCGGGGATTTGACGCGGACGCCGCACTGGATGCGTGGCACGACCGCATCGAGCATCTCGCAGCGCGCCTGCTGGAGAACTGAATACCGCGGCCGGCTCAGCCGCATACTCGCGCCCCCTATGGATTCCATAGGGGGCGCGAGCGTTATCGCCGCCCTTCTCCGGGCGCGGTAACACCCCTCGCCGTAATGGCCCGATGACCCGCCGGCGCCCTTGGAGAATTGCCTCTTCCTGGTGTGAGCCAGACAACTTCGCGGTGCCTCGGCAGGGCCGTTGACGCCGGTGCCGGGTGATGCCCGGCACGCGACGTACGTCACGTACGAGCAGGCCTAGTCGATGCCCTGCCGCGTGTTTAAGGAGAAACACGGCATTTACAACGGACATCTCGCTCTATCTCACGAAGATAGGTAGTACAAGGCACCTTTGCCACCATCCAGGGCCCGCGCTAACCATGTTCGGCGTAGCACCGAGAACGAGCCTGCGACCTCGGCCAGACCGGCGAACGCGGCCATGCCCCTCGGTCTCACGCGCCAACCGAAGGCCGCCTCCCCCGCTGCCACGCCCTGGAAGAGGTCACATCCACATGCCTAACTTCACCCTGCCCCGCCCTGCCCGCATCACCCGCACCCAGAAGGTCTCCGCAGCTGTGGTGACCGCCGCGAGCTGCGCCGCCGCGCTGGCGTTCACCGCGGCGCCGAGCAACGCCGAGACCACCGCCGCCCACGCACCGGCCGCGGTCAAGCCCGTCAGCGCCAACGGCCTTCCGCTCACCGCGAAGGACCGCGCCGACGACGGCAAGAAGGACCAGCAGGTCGCCTCGTCCGTCGCCGCCCGCCTCAAGGTCACCGCGGTCGAGAAGCAGGGCCACGTCGCCAAGCAGGCCGCCAACCGGTCCGTCGAGCGCAAGGCCATAGCCACGCCGAAGCTCGCCCCCAAGGCGGCGCCGAAGGCTGCCCCCAAGCAGTACGCGAACAACCTCGACGGCTGGATCCGCGAGTCGCTCGACATCATGAAGGCCAAGGGCATCCCGGGCTCCTACAACGGCCTGCACCGCAACATCATGCGCGAGTCCAGCGGCAACCCGAACGCCGTCAACGACTGGGACATCAACGCCATCAACGGCGTGCCCTCCAAGGGCCTGCTCCAGGTGATCCAGCCCACCTTCGACACCTACCACGTGTCCGGCACGCCCAAGAAGCTCACCGACCCGATCGCCAACATCACCGCCGCCGCCAACTACGCGGCCCACCGGTACGGCTCGATCGACAACGTCAACTCGGCCTACTGAGCCGGAGAGACGCGACCGTGAGGACGGTCGGAGCAGACTGATACGGGTGCCGCAGTGCGGCCCCAGGCATGGCAACGGCAGTGGCCCTGCCCGCATCTCGCGGGTGGGGCCATTGCCGTTGCCGTTCGGCGCCGCTGCCGGTGCCGGGCATCAGTCGTGGTGCCGGGCGTCGCTGCCCGGAGCCGGGCGTCGCTGCCCGGTGTCGCGCGTCAGAAGCGGTCGCGTCGCGCCGTGCCGCCGCCGAAGAGGGTGTCGAGGATCTGGCCGGCGAAGCGGAGTCCCGCCCGCTCCCTGGGCGTGAGTTCATGCCGGCTGTGCTCAGCACGCTGGTGGTGGCCATCGGCCGGCGCCGCGGCGGCGACGCCCGTCGCGAGGAAGCCCGAGACGAGAAGACCGGTGAGAACGGCGGTAAGACGACGGAGCATGAGTACGTCCCTACGATGAGTGATGGCTGTGTGCGGTGTCACCTTCGGGGAGCGGAGGGCCCGTAGTCATGCGACAGCCCCGGGCGCTGCTGCGAACGGACCAGCAGCACCGCCGTATCGCCGTATCGGGGACTCACCAACGGCCCATCCGGCACACCCCCTTCCCCCGCGCCGCACTTCAGCAGAACCGGACTCCGGCCCGCTCGTGAAACAGGGCACAATTGCCGCCCTATTTGGCCCCGGACACAGTGCCCCGCACCACATTTGGGGATTCTCGGCCTTCCCCGTCAGGCAGTTGCCCGGATAAATCGGCTGCCGTCAGCGGGCGAAACGGTGCCGGAGACCGGTAATTCCGGTGTGAGCCAGGCAACTTATGCGGACCACGCAAGCGGCCTTTGTGGCCGCTCTCAGGTGACTCGGGGCACGCGACGTACGTCACTTACGAGCCTGCCTAGTTGATTTCCATGCGGCCATTCCGGTCCAACGCCGCCAGGAACGCTTATCACTTCAGGGATCCGGGTTTATCTCACGAAGATGAGTAGTACCGAGCACCATTGCCTCGATCCGGGACGGGCGTTAACCATGGATTCCGACGCACTGAGAGCGAGCTTGCGAATCACGCCCCACGGCGATCGCGGCAAAGACCTCCGGTGTGGAACGCGCCGCCAAAAAAGGCCGCCTCCCCGTCCCCAGTACCTGGAAGAGGTCAATCTGCATGCCTAGCTTTACCCTGCCCCGCGCTGCCCGCATTACCCGCATCACCCGCATCACCCGCACCCACAAGATCGCCGTGGCCGTTCTGGCCGCCGCGGGTGCCACCTCGGGCCTGGCCCTCACCTCGGCTCCGGACACCGCTCAGGCGGCGTCTGCGCACGCCCCGGCCGCGGTCAAGCCCGTCGATGCGAAGGGCCAGCCGGCCAAGGCGGACGACGCCAAGACCGGCCGTGCCGTGACCGCCTCGGCCGTCGACCACGTCAAGGTCGCCGACGTCGCGAAGCAGCGCAGCGCCCAGCAGGCCGCCAACCGCTCCACCGAGCGCGCGGCCGTCAAGGACTACCCGAACAACCTGGACGGCTGGATCCGCGAGTCCCTGGACATCATGAAGGCCAAGGGCATTCCGGGCTCCTACGAGGGCCTGCACCGCAACATCATGCGTGAGTCCGCCGGTAACCCCAACGCCGTCAACGACTGGGACGTCAACGCCGTCAACGGCGTGCCGTCCAAGGGCCTGCTCCAGGTGATCCAGCCCACCTTCGACTCGTACCACGTGTCCGGCACGCCGAAGAAGCTCACCGACCCGATCGCCAACATCACGGCCGCTGCCAACTACGCGGCCGACAAGTACGGCTCGATCGACAACGTCAACTCGGCCTACTGAGCCGACAGAGCCGAAGGGCCGTCGCCGGCCCTCACAGCCGGCCCGGCCGGATGAGGCAACGGGAATGACGGACAACACAAGCGAGCCGACAGGCTCTGCATAAGGCAGCTTGCGAAGCGGCGGAATGGCGCGTTCGCCGCTGCGCGGTGGAGCGGGTCCCGGCAGTAGCCGGGGCCCGCTTCGCTCTGTCGTGCGACACCTGGGCCCGGACCGGGGGCGTGGGCGACCGTTTCCGACCGCCAGACGGGTGAGATGCGGGGCCGGTCGGCGGACCGACGGCCTGTTGGGCCATAGAGTCAGGCGGTTCTGCGTATAAGTCTCTTATCGGCAGGATTCTGCTCAAAAGCTGCCGAACCTGACTCAACCGAAGGCCTTCGGAGGCATGCGATGCCCTTGCGCAGATCCGGTCCGGCCCGCCGTACAGTCCCTATTGCGGCCGGAACTCTCGTTTCTCTCTTCTCCGTGCTCGCTCTGCCCCTCGCGCTGCCCGGCTCAGCCACGGCGTCGGATGCCGAGAAGAGACCCGCCCACCCCGAACAGGACTGGATGGGTTCCACCATCGCGGCCCACGAAGGCAGCGGCGACCGGGCAGGGGGTTCCGAGCCACGGGCATCGTCCAGAAGGGCCGTGTCCGGCGTCGATGTCTCCAGCCACAACGGCAAGGTCCGCTGGAAGGCGCTGCACAAGTCCGGGGTGCGTTTCGCGTACGTCAAGGCCAGCGAGGGGACCAGCTATACGAACCCGTACTTCGCGCAGCAGTACAGGGGCTCGTACTCATCCGGCATGATCCATGGCGCGTACCACTTCGCGCTGCCCGACCACTCCAGCGGCAGTTCCCAGGCGGAGTACTTCGCCGACCACGGCGGCGACTGGTCCAGGGACGGCAAGACCCTGCCCGGCGCGCTCGACATGGAGTACAACCCCTACGGCGCGACCTGCTACGGCAAGAGCCACAAGGCGATGGTCAGCTGGATCCACGATTTCGTGCGGACCTACCGGGAGGAGGTCGGCCGCTACCCGGTCATCTACACCTCCACCAACTGGTGGAAGCGGTGCACCGGCAACTCCGGCAAGTTCGGCAGGACGAATCCGCTGTGGATCCCGCGCTACAGCTCCTCCGTAGGCTCGCTGCCGGCCGGCTGGCAGTACCACAGCATCTGGCAGCACACCTCCTCGGGCCATCCGGTCGGCGACCGTAACCGCTTCAACGGCACGTACACCCGCCTCAAGGTCCTCGCGAACGGCCACTGATCCCGCCGCGACCCCACGCTCCCCCGGCCGGTCCCCGGCGCCTCCCCCGGCGCCGGGGACCGGCCGTTGTTCCGCCTCGTCCGCCGCGGCACCGTTCGGGCACCGTTTTCGACAACACCGGTCGAACAACGGGCAATTCACTTCCGCGGTACAACCTTCCACGGCCGACCGCTGTCCAACACTGCGAAATGACCACGCGACGCACTCCACCCAACGGGGGTATTCCGATGAAGCGTTCACGTGCCATCGCAGGATCCGCAGTGCTGGCAGTGGCGAGTATCGCCACGATGACAGCGGCCACCACCGCATCCGCGACCACGAAGGCCGCCGCGTACAACGGAGCCTGTGGAAGCGGCTACAGCGTAGTGAATTCCGTGCCGGTCACCGGAAAGGGGACCGTGTACCTGACCTACAGCGCAAAGACCGGAAAGAACTGCGTCGTGACGGTGCGGAACAGCCCCGGTAAGCCGGTGTACATGTACACGTATCTCACGGCGACCGACGGCAGTTCCGATTGGGTTTACGACAGCGGGCAGTACACCTCCTACGCCGGTCCCGTCTATCTGCCCGCGAAGGGCATCTGTGTGGACTGGGGCGGCTCGATCGAGTCGGTCAGCGTCAGCGTTTCCGGCTCCAACTGCGGCCGGATGGCAGCCGGCGTCGTGAAGCACCACTGAGTCGGCCGTGACGGCGGGTTTCCGGGCAGCGCGCGCCCGGGAGCCCGCCGTCCGCGTGCCGCGCGACGGGTCGCCGTCAATGACGGCCACCGCGCACAGCGCCCGGCCGGTCACCGTGCGCGGTCAGGCCTGCTCATCGCCCGCAGCGCGGATCGTGCCGCGTTGTGGCCGCTCATCCCGTGGGCGCCGGCCCCCGGTGGGGTGGCCGCCGAGCAGAGGAAGACACCGGGGACGCCGGTGCCGTACGGGTCGAGGGCGATACGGGGGCGCATCGTCAGCTGCCGCGGGGTGTTGGCGCCGCCGATGATGTCGCCTCCGACGAGATTGGCGTTGCCCCGCTCCAGACCGGCGGTCGAGGTGGCGGTGGCGGCGACGATGCGCTCCCGTGTCCCCGGCGCAAAGCGCTCGAACTGCGCCAGCATCGCGGCGGTGGCGTCGCCGGTGTAGCCGTACGGCACATGCGCGTACGCGGAAACGGGGTGGCGCTCTCCTGCGGAGCGGCCGGGGTCGGCGAGGTACTGCTGTGAGACCAGGAGGAACGGCCGCTCGGGCATCCGCCCCTGGTGGACCTCCCGCTCCGCGTGGGCGATCTGCTCGAAGCTGCCGCCGAGATGCACCGTCCCGGCCCGCCGGCAGACCTCGGCGCGCCAGGGCACCCCGCCCTCGACCGTCAGATCGAGCTTGAAGGCGCCGGGGGCGGGCCGGTAGCGGGCGTAGGCGCGGCGCACCCGGGGCGGCAGCCGGTCGCCGATCACCGCTGCCGCGGCCGCCGGTGTCAGATCGAGCAACACCGTTGCGGCGGGCGGGAGTTGATCGAGCGAGCGGATGGGTACGCCGGTCTCGATCCGGCCGCCGGCCTCGGTGAGCAGTGCGGCCAGCGCCGCGGCGATCGCGGCGGAGCCGCCCTTGGCCACCGGCCAGCCGTAGCGGTGCCCGGCCGCGATGATCATGAGTCCCACGGAGGCGCCGAGCAGCTGGTCCAGCGGGCCGAAGAGATGGGCCGCCGCCCCGCCGAAGAGACCGCGGCCCGCGTCCGTACGGAAACGGTGGGCGACCAGAGTGGCCGGCTGCAGGGCGTGCAGCCCGAACCGGGCGAGCCGCAACGGGTGGCGGGGCACCTTGAGGAGCGGCCGCATGACCTCGTCGGTCAGCGCCTCCGCGTCGGCGGCCAGCGGCCCGAACAGCCGCCGCCAGGCAGGTCCGTCGGCGCCCAGCCCCTCGGCGGTCCGCCCGACGGAGCGGTACAGCGCTCCGGCGTCTCCGGAGTCCACCGGGTGCGCCAGGTCGATCTCGGGCCAGAGCCACTCCAGCCCGTACGGCGCGAGATCGAGCGTACGCAAATACGGGGAGCCGGCGCCCATCACATGCGTCGAGGAGCAGTGGTCGAACAGCACACCGGGGACGGACAGTTCGCCGCTGCGGACACCACCGCCGATCTCGTCGGCCGCCTCGAACACCGTCACCTGCAGCCCGCTGCGGGCCAGGGTGACCGCCGCGGCCAGACCGTTCGGCCCGGCCCCCACCACGACTGCCCGCTCGCGCGCACGCCCGGTCCGTTCCGTCATCGGCCCAGCATCCCAGGCGTGCCGAAGTCCGCCCGGAACGGCCGCGGAGCGCGCCTCGCTCCCTCCGGGCGGTTCATGCCGGACGGGCGTGCTCGGCCGCGGCGGTGGCCGCGATATTGCGGGCCATGCCGCCGAACACCGCGGCGTGGAACGGCGAGATGGACCACCAGTACGCGTGACCGGTCAGTCCGTGCGGGTGGAACAGGGCCCGCTGGCCGTAGAGCGTGCGGCCCTGGGCGTCCTGGCCGACCGTCAGCTCCAGCCAGGCCAGACCGGGGAGCCGCATCTCGGCGCGCAGCCGCAGCAGCCGGCCCGGCACGACCTCCTCGACGCGCCAGAAGTCGAGCGAGTCACCGACCCGGAGCCGGCCCGCGTCCCGCCGGCCGCGGCGCAGCCCCACCCCGCCGACCAGCCGGTCCAGCCAGCCGCGCACCGACCAGGCGAGCGGGAGGGAGTACCAGCCGTTGCCGCCACCGATGCCTTCGACCACCCGCCACAGCACCTCGGGCGGGGCGTCCACGGTCCGCTCCCGCCGGTCGGTGTAGAGGCTGCCGCCGGACCAGTCGGGGTCGGTGGGCAGCGGATCGCTCGGTGCGCCGGGCACTGCGGCGTTGGACCAGCGGGTGGTGACCTCGGCGTCCCGTACCCGGCGCAGCGCCAGTTCCAGCGCGTCGTCGAAGGCGATGGGGTGGCCCGGCGGGTCCGGGTCGGGGACGTGGCGGGTGATGTCGTGCTCGTGGCAGACGACCTCGTAGCGCAGTGATTCGGCCAGCGGGCGGGCCAGGCCGGGGGGCACGGGGGTGACCAGTCCGATCCAGAGGCTGGACAGGCGTGGGGTGAGCATCGGGACGGGGAGGATCAGCCGTTCGGGCAACCCGGCGACCCGTGCGTAGCGCTGCATCATGTCGCGGTAGCTGAGGATGTCGGGTCCGCCGATGTCGAAGGCCCGGCTGATGTCGTCGGGGAGGCGGGCGCAGCCCACGAGGTAGCGCAGCACATCGCGGACGGCGACCGGCTGGATGCGGGTACGCACCCAGCTGGGGGTGACCATGACGGGCAGCCGCTCGGTGAGATAGCGCAGCATCTCGAACGAGGCCGAGCCGGAGCCGATGATGACGGCGGCGCGCAGTACGGCGGTGGGGACGCCGGATGCCAGCAGGATGTCGGCGACCTCGGCGCGGGAGCGGAGGTGGGGCGACAGGTCCCGCTCGGGGATGCCCTGGGGACTGAGTCCGCCGAGGTAGACGATGCGGCGCACGCCGGCCGCGCGTGCCTGACGGGCGAAGATCTCCGCGGCCGTGCGGTCGGTGTCCTCGAAGGTCCGGCCGCTGCCCAGGGCGTGCACCAGGTAGTAGGCGACCTCGACGCCGTCCATGGCGGTGCGGACCGATGCGGCGTCGGTGACATCGCCGCGCAGGATCTCGGTCCGGGTGGCCCAGGGGTGGTCGCGCAGCTTCTCGGGTGTCCTGGCCAGCGCCCGTACGGCGTATCCGGCGGCGAGCAGCTCGGGCACCAGCCGGCCGCCGATGTAGCCGGTGGCACCGGTGACCAGGGCGCGCGGGCGGTGTGCGGGCGGCGCCGGGTCCTCGCCGTTGTCGGCCATGTGCACAGCCTCCTCCGGCTGGTGGCAGCACGATGAGCCTGCCCGCCAAGTGTGGCACCGGCGTCGGCGCGGAGCATCACGGCGCAGGACGGGCACGTCCGGCCGGATGAACGGCGCGGCGCCCCTCCCGGGGCGGTCGGAGCCTTTGCCGCCTACGGTGCGCCGGGCGGCCCGGTGCTCTCCCGTGCCTCCAGATGCGGCAGTTCACCCTGTACGGTCCGCAGCGGCCCGCCGTCGAGGACCGCGAGGAGTTCCTGGGCGGCGAGCCGGCCGAAGCCGGGGGTGTCACGGACGAGTGCGGTGAGCCGGGGGTGGGTGACCCGGCACAGGGCCGAGTCGTCCCAGGCCACGATCGACAGCGCGCCCGGTACGGGGATGCCGCGCTCGGCGGCGACCGAGGCACCGGCCACGGCCATCACATCGTTGTCGTAGATGAGCGCCGTGGGCGGTTCGGCGCCGTCGAGGAGGCGGCGGGTGGCCTCGGCTCCCTCGGCGTCGGAGTAGTCGGTGGTCACCGAGTGGACGTGCCGGTGGTCGAGACCCCGCAGGTCGGCTTCGGTGCGCAGCGAGCGGATCCGGCGTGCGGTGTGGGCGAGGCCCGGCATCCCCGCGATATGGACGATACGGCGGTGTCCGAGGCCGTAGAGGTGGTCGAGGACCCGGGCCATGGCCTTGGAGTCGTCGGCCCAGACGGTGGAGAGCAACGGGCGGGGCGGGGCGGCGGCCGCTCCGGGCGCGGCCGGCCCGGAGGCGCGGCCCGGTTCGTCGACCTGCCGCTCGCGGGTGGCCGGTCCGCCGACGACGACGGCGGGCAGGCCGAGTGAGGCGAGCAGTTCGGGCCGTGGGTCCTCGGTGCGCGGGTCGACGACGAGGACGCCGTCCACCCGGCGTTCGGCCCACCAGCGTCGGTAGAGCGCGCACTCGGCGTCGAGATCCTCGACGACCTGGAAGAGGAGCGCGATCTTCCGCGCGGAGAGCACTTCCTGGATGCCGGAGACGAGCTGGAGGAAGAAGGACTCCACGCCCAGGGTCTGCGCGGGCCGGGCGAGCACCAGCCCCATGGCGCCCGCGCGTTCGCCGGACAGCGCGCGGGCGGCGCTGTTGGCCTGCCAGCCGAGTTCCTCCGCGACACGGCGTACCCGGGCACGGGTGTCCTGCGAGACGCCGGGCCGGTCGTTGAGCGCGAAGGAGACGGCGCTCTCCGACACCCCGGCCCGACGAGCGATGTCCTTGATCGTCGGCCGGCGCGCCGGCTTGGGCCGGGCCGCCTCACCGGGCGCTGTCATGGCGGGCTCCCCCTCGAACTTAACCGCATTAGTGCACCTCAGTCTGATCAGCGCACAGTGGACTGTCAAACCTTGCACGGGACCGGGATCGGGAACACCTTCCCGGTCTCTTCCAGGGAAGCTTGGCACCGGGGTATTGACACCTACTAAAACGCATTAGTAGCGTCTGCCGCATCGTCGCCGAGGCCTCATGCAATAGGGGGCCCAACGGCCGGAAAACGTCCGCCGCATTCATTACGGCTGCCGAAAATCAAGGGGACACCCGGCCCGTCGCGGCCACCCCGTCTGTGTCTGGTCCGAGCAAATCCGAGCAAATCCAGGCTAAGGAGCCGCCAGTCATGCGTATATCCCGTCGAGCAGCCGCCGCCACCGCGGTCCTGGTCACCTCGGCGCTCGCCTTGACCGCATGCGGGTCCTCGGAGGGATCCGGCGGTTCGGACAGCGCCTCCGGGAAGGTCGAGGGGCAGGTCACCTTCCAGACCTGGAATCTCAAGGCCAACTTCAAGAATTACTTCGAAGGCGTTATTGCGGACTTCGAGAAGAAATACCCTGACGCCAAGGTGAAATGGGTGGACCAGCCGGCGGAGGGATATCCGGAAAAGTTGAGCGCGGACGCCGCGGGCGGCACCCTGCCCGATGTCGTCAATGTGTCACCAGATCTCGCGTATCCGCTGGCCAAGGCCGGGCTCGCGCTCGACCTGGAAAAGGCGGCGGGGAAATACCGTGGGGAGTATCTCGACGGGGCGTGGCGGAGCAACCGGATGCCGGGGATGCCGGGCGTCTACGCCTTCCCCTGGTATCTGAACACCGGGCCGACGTTCTACAACAAGGAGCTCTTCACCAAGGCCGGGCTCGATCCGGCGAAGCCGCCGACGTCCTACGACCAGCTGTTCAAGGACGCGGTGACGATGGCGAAGAAGAGCGGCCGCAAGATAGCGATGCTCGCCGGCACCCCGTCGGTCGAGGACTTCGGGCGCTATGGCGTGCGGCTGATGAACGCGCAGGGTACGGAGTTCACCTTCAACGAGCCCAAGGGCGTCGAACTGCTCCGGCACTACAAGGACCTCTATGCGGCCGGGGCACTGGACTCGCAGGCGCTCACCGCGCAGGCCGAGTCCGCCGGGCGGAAGTTCCAGCAGCAGTCCGTGGCCATGAATCCGGGCAGCGCGCACGATCTGGAGAACTTCAAGAAGGAGGCGCCGAGCCTCTACCGGCACATCGGCATCACGGACGCGGTCAACAACACCGGCAAGGCCAATATGTACGTCCAGGGCCTGATGGTGAATGCGCAGAGCAAGGTCAAGCCGGCGGCGGTCGCGTTCGCGCACTTCGTCACCGACAAGAAGAGCCAGATGGCCTTCGCCAAGGAGGTCACCATCTTCCCCAGCACCAAGGGCTCGCTGGACGACCCGTACTTCACCAAGGAGGACGGCACCGATGCGACCCGGGTGCGGGTGGCCTCGGCCAAGTCGCTGAAGACCGCGGTGAATTACACCCCGGTGCTGCTCAGCGACCAGATGAAGACCGTGCTGCGCAATGCGGTCGCCAAGGCGGTGCAGAGCAAGCAATCGCCCCAGGCGGCGCTGGACGGCGCGGTCGCCGCGTGCAATCGCCTGCTCAAGACCGGCTGAGACCGAGGCGCTTCGTGAAGACCGATACGACACCGCACAGGCGGGGCGCCACCGCCCTCTCGCCGGCCACCGCTCCCCCGCCGTCCCCGGCACCGCGGCGACGCAGCGGCATCCGTACGCATCTGCCGTCCAGCCCCTGGCTGTTTCTGGCCCCCGGGCTGCTGATCGTCGCCGCATTCAGCCTGTATCCGTTCCTGAGCACGGTGGCCCATTCCTTCACCGATGCGCGCACCCTCACCACGGGGCAGTTCGTCGGCGGCGCCAATTACCGGGAACTGATCCATGACGCCATGTTCTGGACGGGGCTGCGCAACAGCCTGCTGTACGTCCTCGGCGTCGTACCGCTGCTGGTGATACTGCCGCTGCTGCTGGCGATGCTGGTGCAGCGGCAGATTCCCGGGATCACCTTCTTCCGGGCCGCGTTCTACACGCCGGTGGTCGCCTCCGTCGTGGTCGTCGGGCTGATCTGGGTGTGGCTGCTGGACGACCGCGGGCTGATCAATGCGCTGCTGGAGGGCCTGGGCTTCGGCAGGGTCGGCTTTCTCAGCGATCCATGGCTGCTGCTGCTCAGCGCGATGGCGGTCACGGTCTGGAAGGGCCTCGGCTACTACATGATCATTTATCTGGCGGCGCTGGCCAATGTCCCCAGGGAGCTGCACGAGGCATGCGCCGTCGACGGTGCGGGGGCGGTGCGCCGCTTCCTGACCGTCACGGTCCCCGCGGTGCGCTCCACGATGGTGCTGGTGGCCGCGCTCTCCTCGGTCGGCGCCTTCAAGGTGTTCTCCGAGGTCTATCTGATGGCCGGTCCGACCGGCGGCCCAGGCGGTGAGGACACCACCTTGGTGATGCTCGTCCAGCAGATCGGCACCGGCCTCAGCGGGCGGGTCGGCTATGCCTCCGCGCTGTCCGTCGTGGTCTTCGTGCTCACGCTGGGCCTGATGCTGCTGGTGCTGCGCGCCAACCGCAAGGAGGACCGATGAGCATCCTCGCCCGGCAGGAGCCGGACCGCCGGGCCGGGCGGGAGCGTGCCGGGCGGCGGCGGATGCCGCGGTGGCAGCTGCTGCTCCGCTATCTCCTGCTGCTCGCCGTGCTGGGACTGACCATCGGGCCGTTCCTGTGGCAGCTGTCCACCTCGCTCAAGGGCGCCGGCGAGGACATCTACCGCTCTCCGCCGAGCCTGCTCCCGCACCGGGTCACGCTCGGCAACTACAGCGGCGTCGCAAGGATCATCCCCGTCTGGGACTTCGCCCTGAACTCCCTCAAGGTCGCCCTCGCCAATGTGCTCACCAACTGCGTGGGCGCGGCGCTCGCGGGCTATGCGCTGGCCCGGATGCGCTTCAAGGGCCGTCGGACCGCGCTGGTCGTCTTCGTCATGGCGATGCTGGTGCCGGTCGAGAGCATCATGATCGCTCAGTTTGTGACGATGCGGGAGCTGCAGCTCAACAACACCCTGCTCGGGGTGGTGCTGCCCGGCTGCATCGGGGCGATGAATGTGCTGCTGATGCGCAACGCCTTCGCGGGTCTGCCGTACGAGGTCGAGGAGGCCGCGTACGTCGACGGCGCCAACGCCTGGCAGCGGTTCGTGCGGATCGCGCTGCCGTCGGTCCGGGGCACCCTCGCGGTGGTGGCGATCTTCGCCTTCATGGGGGCCTGGGACGACTTCCTGTGGCCGCTGATCGTGCTGAGCGACCAGTCGAAGTTCACCCTGACCATCGGCCTGAACTTTCTGCACGGCACCTTCGCCGACAATCAGCGGCTGGTCGCGGCGGGCACCGTCATCGCCGTGCTCCCGCTGATCGTGCTGTTCGCCTGTCTGCAGCGCTCCTTCTTCCGCGGTGTCGGCGAGGGCGCCGTCAAGGGCTGACCGCTCACCCGGCCACGCCCCCGCCCCGCCCCGCTCCCCACTCACAGGAAGCTCCCTGCCCGTGCCGCACACCACCCGCCGCCCGGCGCACTTGTGCGCCGACACCCCACCCGGCCAAGGGCCCCGGCCGCGCTTCGGCGCCAACTACACGCCCACGCACGGCTGGTTCCACCACTGGCTGGACTTCGACCTGGACTCCGTACGCGCCGACCTCGACTCCCTCGCCGCCCTCGGCCTGGACCACATCCGGGTCTTCCCGCTCTGGCCGGTGTTCCAGCCCAACCGCACCCTGATCCGGCCGCGCGCCGTGGAGCAGCTGGTGCAGCTGGCGGACGCCGCTGCCGAACGCGGCCTCGATGTCAATGTCGACGGGCTGCAGGGCCATCTGTCGAGCTTCGACTTCCTGCCTGCCTGGACGCGGACCTGGCACCGCCGCAACCTCTTCACCGACCCCGAGGTGCTGTCGGGCCAGGAGGAGTATCTGCGGACGCTGGCGGCCGCGCTCGCCGACCGGCCCAACTTCCTCGGGATGACACTCGGCAACGAGATCAACCAGTTCTCGGACGGTCCGCACCCGGACCCCGACCGGATCACCGACGCGCAGGCCACGGCCTGGCTGGAGCGGATGCTGGCGGCGTGCGAGGCGGGCGCGCCGGGGCGGATGCATCTGCATGCCGCGTACGACGCCGCCTGGTACCGGGACGGTCATCCCTTCACCCCCGCCCAGGCCGCCCGGCTGGGCGCCGTCACGGCCGTGCACTCCTGGGTGTTCAACGGCACCGCCCAGCGGCACGGCCCCACCGGCACCGCCACCGAGCAGCACGCCGCCTACCTCATCGAGCTGTCCAAGGCCTGGGCGAGGGACCCGCACCGCCCGGTGTGGCTTCAGGAGGTCGGTGCCCCCGCACCGCACATCCCCGAGGGGCGGGCGGCACGGTTCACCGAGGCCACCGTCGTCAACGCGCTGGACTGCCCGGACGTCTGGGGCGTCACCTGGTGGTGTTCGCACGATGTGTCGCGCTCGCTGGCGGACTTCCCCGAGCTGGAGTACGGGCTGGGGCTGCTCGACAGCGACCGTACGGTCAAGCCCGCGGGGAAGGCGATGGCGGCGCTGGTCGCGGAGAGGCGCGGCCGTACGCACCGTCCGCCGGTACGGACCACCGCGCTGGTCGTCGACGTCGGCGGGGGCGAGGCCGCGCCGGACCGCTCGGTGTGCGCGCCCGGCGGCCCGGTCTTCGAGTCCTGGGCCGAGCTCACCGCCCAGGGCGCCCGCCCGGCCCTCGTACTGGCCGAACTCGCCGCCGACAGCGCACATTTGACGTCCCGTGGCATCACCGAGGTCTGCACACCCGACGCGGTCGGCCGCCGGCCGTCGCCGGCCGTCCCCCACCGGAGGAGCACCTCATGAACCGGCAGCCGTCCCCCGTCCCGCGCCGCCGTGTGCTGCTGGCCGGGGCGGGCGCCGCGGCCGCCCTGCTCGGTCCGTCCCTCGGGGGTGGCCCCGCGGCGGCGGCCGGCCGGCCCCGGGCCGGCGCCGCGGATTCCCTGCAGCCGTATGCGTCGTACTGGTTCCCCGACTCGCTGCCGTCTGGCACGCCCGGGGACGGCATCACCTGGCGGAGCCTGGCCGCCTGGACTCCCGGAGGCGACCGGGATCTGGCGTTCAACACGGCGACGGTGCCGCTCGCCGAGCGGTTCACCCCGGTCCCGGCGAACACCACGGCCCGCGCCTGCCAGGCCCGGATCAGCGCCCTTGCGGCCTTCGACCACACCGCGGGCAACCCGTCGCAGGGCTCGGCGACCGCCGACTACTACGCGCCGACCCACTGGGCGTACCTCGATGAACTCGTCTTCTGGGGCGGCTCGTCCGGCGAGGGCCTGATCCTGGCGCCGAACGCGCCGGTCGTCGATGCCGCTCACCGTCATGGCGTCCCCGTGCTGGGCACGGTCTTCCTCCCGCCGGTCGCCTACGGCGGGCAGCTGCGCTGGACCCGCGACCTGGTGCAGAAGGACTCGGCGGGGCGCTTCCCGCTCGCCGCGAAGCTGGTGCAGGTCGCGACGGTGTACGGCTTCGACGGCTGGTTCCTCAACGCGGAGACCGGTGGCGGCGACGCCGCACTGGCCGCCGATATGCAGGCCTTCCTGCGGGCGCTGCGCGCCGCGGGCGCCGGGCACGGTCTGCGGATCACGTGGTACGACGCCATGAACACGACCGGGCAGGTCGGCTGGCAGGGTGCGCTCGACGCGCTCAACCAGCCGTTCTTCCAGGACGCTGCCGGACCGGTCGCCGACTCGCTGTTCGTGGACTTCCGGTGGAACGCCCGGCGGCTGGCGGACTCGGGGCGGCTGGCGGAGCAACTGGGCCGTAGCCACTACGAGTTGTGGGCCGGGGTCGATGTCGAAGCGGCGGGCTGGGACAGCGACACGGACTGGGACGCCATCATCCCCGGCGGGCGTGATCATGTCGTTTCGTACGGCTTCTACCGTCCCGAGTGGACTCTCGGCCATCTGCCCGAGGGGCGTACGCCCGGCCAGTTCCATGCCGCTGACGACCGGTTCTGGTCCGGTGCGGGCCTGGATCCGACCCGCCCCGGCGGCAGCGGCTGGCGGGCGCCGGCCTCCGCCGTCGCCGACCGCTCGACGCTCACCACGCTGCCCTTCGCCACCACCTTCAACACCGGCCATGGTCTGCGCTGGTACGAGGACGGCGTGGCCACCTCCGCCGCCCCCTGGAACCACCTCGGCCTGCAGGACCGGCTGCCCCCGAGGCGCTGGGCGGTGCGGACGGCGGGGCAACGCCCCGAGGTGTCCCTCGACTTCGCCGAGGCGTGGCGCGGTGGCAGCAGTCTGCTGGTGCGGGGTGTGCTCGACGCCCCTGCCACCCTGGAGCTGTTCCCTGCCCGGCTGCCGGCCGGCGCCACCACGGTGCTCGACCTCACCCATCGTCTTGACCCGGCCTCGGGGCCGGTGACCGTCGAGGTGGCGGTCGCGCTGCGGGAGGCGCCGGCGCCGGGCGAACCGGCCCCGTACTCCTATCTGCCGGCCGGGGTCCTGGAGCCCGGCAGCGGCTGGCGCACCACGTCCCTGCGCCTCGGCTCCCCCGGCCCGGGGACCGTGCACGCCCTGGGGGTGCGGCTGACCGGCCGCGCGGGCGCCGCGGTGGCCTGGCGGCTGGGGGCGCTCGCGGTGCGCGATACCGCCGGATCCCCCGCCGCGCCCAGCGGGCTGACCGTCATCGGCACCGCCACCACGGACGGGGCGACCGCGGTACGGCTGAGCTGGCGGCGCGCCACGGGCCCGGTGCGCCACTACGAGCTGCACCGCCGATTCCCGGACGGGAAGCGGGAGTTCCTCGGCGGCACCTGCGGTACGGCCTTCTACGTACCGGGCCTGCGGCCTGCACCGGGCGAGCCGGCCGCCCGGCTCGAAGTGCGCGCCGTGCACGAACTGTTCACCGTCTCGAAGCCGTCAACGACCCAGCTGCCCTGGTAAGTCACGACGGTCACCGGTTCGCCGCCGCCCCACCCCCACCCCCACCCGCAACGCTAGGGAGCCCTCCCCCATGCATGACGACCGCGCACTGATCGAAGCCCGCCTCCAGCGGGTCCTGGACGAGCGCATCCGGCCCGCGCTGTATCCGGAGTCGGTTCCCCTGGAGGTCGCGGCCTGGGTCGCGCCGGGCGAGCCCGTGCCGGTGGCCGAGGGCCTGGCCGCCACCCATACGCCGGTGTCGGTGGGTGACGCCTGGGGCGCGCCCTGGGGTACGACGTGGTTCACGGTCCGAGGCGAGGTGCCGCGGGCGTGGGCGGGCCGCACCGTGGAGGCGGTGCTCGATCTGGGCTTCGACGAGCGGATGCCGGGCTTCCAGTGTGAGGCGCTGGTCCATCTGCCCGACGGCACCCCGGTCAAGGGGATCAATCCGCGTAATCAGTGGGTGCGGGTGGGCGCGCCGGTGCGCGGCGGTGAACGCGTCGAGTGGCATCTGGAGGCCGCGTCCAACCCCGTCGTCCTCGATGTCCACCCTTTCCGGCCCACCCCGTTGGGTGACCGGGAGACGGCGGGCAGCGAGCCCCAGTACCGGCTGGCACGGATGGATCTGGCCGTGTTCGACACCGAGGTCTGGGAGCTGATCCAGGATTTCGAGGTGCTGGGTGAGCTCATGAGGGAGCTTGCGCTGGACAGCCCGCGGCGCTGGGAGCTGCTGCGGGCGGTGGGCCGGGCGCTGGACGCGGTGGATCTGCAGGACGTCAACGCGACGGCGCTGGCGGCCCGTGCGGAACTGCGTGGTGTGCTGTCGGCGCCGGCCGGGGCTTCCGCGCACCGCATCAGCGCGGTGGGGCATGCGCATATCGATTCGGCGTGGCTGTGGCCGCTGCGCGAGACGGTACGGAAGGTGGCCCGTACGACGTCGAACATGACGGCGCTGCTGGAGGACGAGCCGGAGTTCGTTTTCGCCATGTCGCAGGCGCAGCAGTACGCCTGGATCAAGGAGCACCGGCCCGAGGTCTACGCCAAGGTCAAGAAGGCGGTCGCGGAGGGGCGGTTCGTGCCGGCGGGCGGTATGTGGGTGGAGTCGGACACCAATATGCCCGGATCGGAGGCGATGGCGCGGCAGTTCGTGCACGGGAAGCGGTTCTTCCTGGAGGAGTTCGGCGTCGAGAACGAGGAGGCATGGCTGCCGGACACCTTCGGTTTCGCCGCGGGGCTGCCGCAGATCATCAAGGCGGCGGGGTCGAAATGGCTGCTGACGCAGAAGATCTCCTGGAGTCAGATCAATGCGTTTCCGCATCACACCTTCCGCTGGGAGGGCATCGACGGCACCCGGATCTTCACCCACTTCCCGCCGGTGGACACCTACAACTGCCAGCTGGCGGGCAGCGAAATCGCCCATGCGGCACGGAACTTCAAGGACAAGGGGGTGGCCAGGCACTCGCTCGCACCGACCGGCTGGGGCGACGGCGGCGGTGGCACCACCCGCGAGATGATCGCCAAGGCCCGCAGGCTGCGTGATCTGGACGGTTCGGCGACGGTGGAGTGGGAGCGGCCCGCGGACTTCTTCGCGAAGGCCGAGGCGGAGTATCCCCAGGCGCCGGTGTGGGTGGGCGAGCTGTATCTGGAGCTGCACCGTGCGACCCTCACCAGCCAGGCGAAGACCAAGCGCGGCAACCGGCGCAGCGAACAGCTGCTGCGGGAGGCCGAACTCTGGTCGGCGACGGCGGCCGTGCTGGCGAAACACCCCTATCCCTACGGGGCGTTGGACCGCGTGTGGAAGACGGTGCTGCTCCACCAGTTCCATGACATCCTGCCCGGTTCCTCCATCGCGTGGGTGCACCGGGAGGCGGCGGCGACCTACGCGGCGGTCGCCGCCGAGCTGGAGGACATCATCACCTCCGCCGTGGCCGCGCTGGCCGGCCGCGGAGACGCGGAGCTGGTGGTGAACTCCGCGCCGCACGCCCGCGGTGGGGTCGCGGCCGGGGCCGTGGCCCCCTCGGTGGGCGAGGGGCCCGAGGTGGTAGCCGTGCCGCGCGACGGCGGAGGATTCACGCTCAGCAACGATCTGCTGCGGATCGAGATCGACGGGCGCGGCCTGGTGGTCTCCGCCTACGACCGGGCGGCCGGACGCGAGACCGTCGCGCCCGGCGGTGCGGCGAATCAGCTGCAGATCCACCCGGACTTCCCCAACATGTGGGACGCCTGGGACGTCGACGCCTTCTACCGCAATGTCGTCACCGATCTGACGGACGCGGACGAGGTCGTGCTCGGCGAGGTGTCCGGGGACGGCGCGACGGTGCGGGTCACCCGTACGTTCGGCGACTCCCGCGTCGTGCAGTCGCTGACGCTGGCGCGCGGGCAGCGGCGGCTGGACATCGACACCGAGGTCGACTGGCACGAGACCGAGAAGTTCCTCAAGGCCGCGTTCCCGCTGGACCTGCATGCCGGACGCTATGCGGCGGAGACCCAGTTCGGCCATCTGTACCGGCCCACCCACACCAACACCAGCTGGGAGGCCGCCAAGTTCGAGGCCTGTGCGCACCGCTTCGTCCATCTCGAAGAACCGGGCTGGGGCGTGGCCCTGGTCAATGACGCGACATACGGCCATGACGTCACCCGTACCGTCCGGGAGGACGGCGACCGTGGCACCACCACGACCGTCCGGCTCTCCCTGCTGCGGGCTCCGCGGTTCCCGGACCCGGAGACCGACCAGGGTCTGCACCGCTTCCGCTATGCGCTCGTCCCCGGCGCCGCCATCGGCGACGCGGTGCGCGAGGGCCATCGGATCAACCTGCCCGAGCGCCGGATCACCGGTGCCGGAGCGGTTGCGCCCCTGGTCACGGTCGACAACGACGCGGTGGTGGTCACCGCGGTCAAGCTTGCCGACGATGCGAGCGGCGATGTGATCGTCCGCCTCCACGAGGCACGCGGCGGGCGCGCCACGGCCACCCTGACCACCGCCTTCGAGCCGGCCGACGCCATCGCCACCGATCTGCTGGAGCGCCCCGCCGACGACGGTCCGGTGCTCGACCGGCAGGGGCACGCCGTCCGGATGAGGCTGCGCCCGTTCCAGATCGTGACGGTGCGGCTGGCCCGCGCGGGCGGCCGGTAGCAGCCGGGGAACGGCGGGCGGGCCCGGGGTGCGGCTTACGCCCCGGGCCCGCCCGAGGGCCGCCGTGCGTCACGGCAGGTGTCACGGCGCTGCTCCTGCCGCCGCTCACGCCCGGTGCCGCGCCCGGCTGCCCGGCCACGGTCCGGTGGGCGGCCGTACGCCGCTTCGTGGTCCGGATCGCGGCCCGGGTCCAGGCCCAGCATGTCCATCAACAACGACAGATCGTTCCCGTCCCGCGCACGGCCGGCCAGCGCCTTCCTGGCGAGCCGCCGTTCCTCGTCGCACGGCACGGCGCGCGGCGCGGGGTCATCGGCACTGCGGTGTTCATCGCTCACCGCTGCATTCTCGGCCGGACCGCACGGCCGTGCCCGTCGAGCGAGCCGACGGCCGCCCGGAGGATTCCGCCGGGGCCGCACTGCTCCACATGGGTGAACCAGGCCCGGAAAGACGGCTCACGGCAGGGGAACCCTCGACGCCTCTTTTCCCTCTTTATGGGCACTTGCACTTGATCATCCAGTCGCGGAGTCCCCCTTGAAACGCCCTTACGCCGTCGCGCTCGCGGCCATGCCCGTCGCCGCCTGCGCACTGCTCACCGGCTGCTCGGAGACCGGAAACCCGGTCGACTTCAACGCCGGCGCCAAGAATGACGGCGCCGCGCGGGTCCGGCCCGTCGACGACGACACCCTCATGCCGACCGGCCCCAAGAGCGACTTCCGTAGCACCCGGACACTGGACGACGGCACCCATATAGCGCGGACGACGCTGCGGGGCCCGAAGTCCGGCGTCACCGGAAGCGTCTGGGTCTGGGCGCCGAAGGAGTACCACGACCCGAAATACGCCAAGAGCGGATTTCCGGTGCTGATAGCCCTGCCGGGTGGCCTGGGCAGCCCGAAGGAGCCCGGCGGTGTCACGAATTACTGGGTGGGCGGAGATATCGAGCTGCCGGAGAACCTCACCCGGTGGACCGCGGAGGGCAAGAGCCTCCCGTTCATCGTGGTGATGCCGATGCTCAACCCGGACACCCGCTATCACGACGCCAGCGACATACCCGGCCGGCAGAAGATGGGGACCTGGCTGACGGACGACGTCGTCCAGCTGGCCAGGGCCAATTTCCGTACCTTCAAGTCCCGTGACGGCTGGGCCTTCATGGGGTCGTCCTCGGGCGGCTTCGCCGGGCTGAAGTCCGTGCTGAAACACCCGGAGAAGTTCAAGGCCGCGATAGCCAGCGGCCCGGACATGGTGCCGGATTCGCCGTTGTGGGCGGGGCATCGGGCACAGCAGGAAGCCAACAGTCCGGAAAAGCTCGCCCAGCGGCTGCTGCGGAAGGGCGGTCCGGACGTCTACCTCGCCTTCCAGGCCGGCACCAAGGAGTCCGCCGCCGTCACCGCCCCCGTACAGCGGTTCTGCCGGACCTACGGCAAGGGCCCGATCCACACCGCCCTGCAGCTGATACCCGGCGGCCGGCACAACGCCTGGGACTACCAGAAGGGCATGGCCGCCGGTTCGATCAAGTTCATCAGCGAGCGGATGAAGGCACCGGTACCGAGCGGCTCCTGAACCGTGCGCCACGGCGGGCCGGGGAAGCCCCGGCGGTGCCCCGCCGCGCGGATGCAGATCACCTGGGGGAGGGCGATGCTGGAGACGTGGGGGGTCCGTGGTGAGGAGGACGACTCATGTCCATGATGGACAAGATCAAGAACATGCTGAAGGGCCACGAAAGCCAGACGGACAAGGGCATCGACAAGGCCGGCGACATGGCCGACGACAAGACCCAGGGCAAATACAAGGGCCAGGTCGATACGGCCCAGGAGAAGATGAAGGACCAGTTCGGCGGACAGGGCCAGGACCGGCCCCCGCAGACCTGAGCCGGCGGCTCCTCGGCGGAGGCCCGCCCGCCCGCGAGGGCAGGCGGCCCTTTGCCGCCGTCCGCGGCCGATCGGGTGAGGCCCGCGGCGCACCACGCGTCGGCGCCCGCCCCCGGGCCGGGAACGGGCGCCGACGGCGAGTCCGCCGGACCTACGCCAGGCGGATCTTCTCCGCCTGGGGGCCCTTGTGCCCCTGGGTGACCTCGAAGGTCACCTTCTGGCCCTCCTGCAGCTCGCGGAAGCCCGTGGCATCGATGTTGGAGTAGTGCGCGAAGACGTCGGCGCCGCCACCGTCCTGCGCAATAAAGCCGAAGCCCTTCTCCGAGTTGAACCACTTCACCGTGCCGGACGCCATTTCCGTCTCCTTCGTTCAATGGGCTCGAATCGGGTTCCGCGCACTGCGGACCCCGGAGGTGATCGCCCTGGTCCGGAGACGCGCTACACAGCAAGGACGCCCGTGAATGCGACACGGGCGCCCGGCACTTCGGAACCACGACAGCTGATCAGGACGCTACACCGAGCGACGCCCGGCAGGCCGCACAACCGTGACGGACGCGTCGCCCTTCACCGGGCAAGGCCATCGTGCGTCCTCCGTATCCCTGACCGATCGGATGGATGTACGACGGCCGGCGGCGGGAGGGCACGGCCTCAGTCGGACTCCTCGCCCGCCCCCTCGGCCGGCTTGCGCCGACGCCACCACAGACCGGTGCCGAGCCCGGCGAGGGCAATGACCCCGACGGCTCCGGCGGCGGAGAGGAACCACCAGTACCGCGCATGGGCGTCGACGTCCGGCTGCGCCGCGACCGCTGCCCTGTGCAGCGGCATGACGGACCGCGGCCGGTGGGCGACGGGCTGCGACCGGCCGCTGCCCTCGCCGAGCTCCAGGGTGGGCAGTGCGCCGACGGCCGCGGCCCGGGGAGCCGCCTCGAATCCCCAGTCCAGCAGGTTGCGGGCCTCCTCGTAGACGGCGTTCCGGCTGCCGGACTGCGGGTTCATCACGGTGACCAGCAGCGTCCGGCCGTCGCGTCGGGCGGCGGCGATCAGGGTGTTGCCGGCGTGGCTCGTATAGCCGTTCTTCACCCCGATCAGGCCGTCGTACGGCTTGACGCCGTGCGAGCCGACCAGCAGCCGGTTGGTGTTCTGGATGCCGAACGCGTCCGGACCGCCTTCCTCCGGCAGCTCCGTCTGCTTCGTCGAGGCGAAGTGGGCGAAGTCGGGGTCGGTCAGGCCGGCCCGCCCGAAGAGCGTCAGGTCATAGGCGGACGAGAACTGGCCCGGCGTGTCGAACCCGTCGGCGGACGCCACGGTGGTGTCGCGGGCGCCGAGGCTGTACGCCATCTCCTGCATATCGTCGATGGTCTTGTCCCAGCCACCGTTCATGCCGGCCAGGGTGTGTACCGCATCGCTGCCCGAGCGGAGGAAGACGCCGTGCCACAGGTCGGCGACGCGATAGGGGAGGTCTTCCTTGAGGCCGGCGAGCGAGCTGCCCGCCTCGACACCGGCCAGGTCCTGGAGGGAAACGGTGTGGACCTCCCCCTGGGAGAACTTCGGCAGCACCGTCACGGCGAAGAGCGTCTTGAGGGTGCTGGCGGGGGGCAGTGGCCGGTGGGCGTCCTTGGCCGCGAGGACCTTGCCGCTCGCCATGTCCGTCACCATCCACGACAGGGCGGAGACATCCGGTGGCTCCGGCACGTCCGGCCTGGGCCGGAACCGCACCCCCCGGCCGTCCAGCCGGCTGGTGGCGTGGACCGGATCGGCCACGTGCGCGGCGGCCCGCAGGTCGTCGATGCCATGGGGGCCATCGGCGGCCGCCGGGCCGGGCACGGCCAGCAGGCTCACGGCACAAACGGTGGCTGCGGTAACGACTCTGACGGGGGCCCAACTCGCGGTCGACATGTGGCCCACGCTAAAAACGACCTCGGCCGGGCGCTGGTTGGCCTACGCCATCCGATGCGCGAGCGCCCCGACTGCCGTACGCGCCACGCCGGGACCGGCGAAATTGACCGCCGGCCCCGGCCCGGCTGGCCGGATGCGGTCTACCAGATCGCGTCGACCCACTCCGGGTGGTCGATGAACGGGTTCCGGTTGTGCTGGTACTTATCGAAGATCACCTGGTTGCGGCGCTGTTCGAAGGAGTCCGGCGGGTCCTGCTTGCTCCACTGCTTCAGGACGGAGAGCCGTCCGATGTGCGGCTGGGAGCCGTTGCCGACCTGGTCATTGGGCTCCAGGTCGGCGAAGCCGTCGCCACCGTCGTAGCGGACGGCCATATAGAGGATCATGCGGGCGACATCGCCCTTGACCGCGTCACGGGGCTCGAAGGAGTCGCCGTCGGTGTAGTTGCCCGGCGCCTCACCGACCTCCGTACCGCCCTTGTCGAAGTCCTTGTCGCCGCGGGCGCTGTTGACGGACACATCCGCCGGGCGCAGATGGTGGATGTCGGTGCCGGGACCGGTGGCGGTACCGAAGTCGCCATGGGACTTCGCCCAGACGTGCTCGCGATTCCAGTCGTCGGGATTTCCGCCGTGGGCGTCCTTGCTCTGCGATCGGCCGGTGTACAGCAGAATGACGTTCGCGCTGTTGGCCGGGTCCTGGTCGGTGTCCTTGAGGGCGTCCCAGACCTGGGAATACGTCAGCTTTCCGGTCTGGGTGGTGCTGATGATCCGGTGCAGCGAATCCTTGAGCGCCTGGCCGGTCTTGCCGATGGCGTCTTTGTAGTACGTGTCGTCAAAGGCGCCGACGGATATGGATGAGTGCCGGGTGACGGACGCGGCAGTGGCACGGTGATCTGCGGCCGGAGTGGCCGCCGCACCGGCCGGGATCTGTGCGACCACCGCCGTCAATACCGTTCCGGCGGCGACGGCCAGCGCGATACGGGCGCGACGGTTCACGCGGGTGTTGTCCACGAAGGGTGTCCTCTCCCCGATTTGTGGCACCGAGTCGCGAAAATGTGGGGCACGACCGGCGCCGGCCGTTGGGAATACGGCCGCAGAAAGCTTTCCATTGCGGTAATCACCACGGTGTGAACAAAAGGGGTGAGTTATGTGTCCACACCGTGGCAACCGCAGAATTCCCCCGAAAATGCCGTAGCGCCGTCGATCACCGATCGTTCGTCAGAAGTGCTTTACGCACCCCGTTTTCGGCTCGACGGGCCGAAAAGGCAGCCGGTCCCGGCGTCGGGTCCAGGAGGGGCGAGCGGCTCGGCCATCCGATGTCCGGCGCCCGGCCGCAGCCGTCCGGCACGGCATCCAGCGCCAGCCGGTGGTGGTGCACCGTGTGGTTCCCGTACGCATGCAACGGTGCGTCAGGGCGGGGCATCCGGCGACAGTGACGCGAGCGGCCGGTGCCCCTTGGGCCCATCGGGTGAACCCGAGCCTCATCCGCAACCGAACGGGCACCGTCCGGCTTCCGAAGAACTGACACAGTCTTCGCCGAATCCCATGAACCCTTCGGACCGCGAGTTGTGGAGGCCCCCATGTCGCCTTTCCGCCCCACTCCCCCGCCGTACGGTGCGACGCCGGAATATGTGCTCGCTCCCCCGCACCCCGAGGAGCGCCTCGGTGCGCCCGCGCACCCGCACGAACCGCCGCACCCGTCCACGTACGCCGCACACCCCTTCCTCCCGCCGCCCCGCCCGGAGGACCGACTGCCCTTCGAGCCTCCGCGGCCTTACGACCTGCCCGCTCCCCCGCGCCCCGAACAGCAGCGGCAAGGGCCGGTGGCGATGCCCGATCACCGGCGGCTGGAGCTCCAGGCCGCCTTGACCGCGGCCGGTGTCGCGCCGGCCGACGCGGACCTGGCGGCCCTGGCGGAGATCGCGCGCCTGGGTGACACCACGGTCGGTGCCGTTATCGGCTGGCTCGCGGTCGCCGCGCAGGCGTCCTGGCCGCGGTCGCGCGCGGTGTGAGCCGGTCCGCCGCCCGGGTCACCGCAGTCCGAGCAGGCTGCGCAGCTCACCGATCTTCATGGCGCGGGCCAGCGCCAGGAAGATCAGCGCCATGCTGAGTCCGCCGGCGGCCAGGGCCAGGGCGGGGAGCCAGCCTGCCGGGACGGGCACGCCGGTGCAGGCACGGGCCGCGAGCCAGCCGACCGCTGCGGCCGTGGCGGCGGACGCGGCCAGCTTGCCGTACGTGCGGCACAGGCGCCGGCCGTCGAGGCGTCCGGAGAGCCGCCGGCGCAGCAGCAGCGCGGTGACCACCAGCCCGACGCCGTACGCGACGGCGTAGGCGGCGGCCATACCGGTGACCGCCCAGCGGGTGGGCAGCAGCAGATGGCACGCGGTGGCCAGGGCTATGTTGACGGCGGCGATCCAGACGGCCATCCAGAACGGTGTACGGGTGTCCTCGAAGGCGTAGAAGCCGCGCAGCAGCAGGTACTGGGCCGAGTACGGGATCAGACCGAGCCCGAAGGCCTGCAGCATGTGTCCGGCGGGCGCGGCCGACACGGCGTCCACGGCGCCGTGCGCGAACAGGAGTTGGGCGGTCTGCGGGCCGAGGGCGAGGAAGAAGAAGGCGGCCGGGACGATGACGACCCCGCTGATGCGCAGCGCACGGGAGAGGTCACTGCGCAGCTCGTCCGGACGGTTCTCGGCGACCGCGCGGCTCATCCGTGGCAGCAGCGCCGTCACCAGCGAGACGGTGACGATCGACTGCGGCAGCGTCCAGATGATCTGGGTATAGCTGTAGGCGCTGTATCCGACGCCTGCGGTGGGGAGTTGCTGGTCCGCGGCGCCGGCGTAGTGCGTGACGACGACCATCGCGACCAGGTTGGCGAGCACGAACAGCAGGGTCCAGCGGGCGGCCGTGATGCTCTTGCGCAGACCGGTGCCACGCCAGTCGAAGCGCGGCCGGAAGCGGAAGCCGGCGGCACGGACGAAGGGGATCAGGGCCAGGCCCTGCACGGCGATGCCGGCGGTGGTGGCGAGGCCGAGGAGATCGATCTGGCCGGGGGTGATGTCCTCGATGCGGCCGGGCCCGGCCAGCAGGCCGAGGTAGATCCCGAACATCGTGATCAGCACGATGTTGTTGAGGACCGGCGTCCACATCATCGCGCCGAACTTGCTCCGGGCGTTGAGGACTTGGCCGAGGATGAAGAACAGACCGTAGAAGAAGATCTGCGGCAGCAGGAAGCGGGCGAACACCACGGTGAGTTCGAAGGCGGCGTGGTGTCGGGGCGTGTCGGGTGTGTAGAGGGCGACGATCCGCGGCGCGGCCCAGACCGAGAGCAAGGTGCCCACCGCCAGCACGCTCAGGACGAGGGTGACCAGGCGCTGCTCGTGGGCGCGGCCGCCGTCCGCGTGCTCGGCCCTGGCGCGTACCAGCTGCGGCACCAGCACCGAGTTCAGTGCGCCGCCGATCAGCAGGGTGTAGATGCTCATCGGGACCGTGTTGGCGGTGTTGTACGTCGTGGCGAGCAGTCCGGTGCCGAGTGCGCCCGCCTGGAGCACCTGCCGGATCAGTCCCGTGCCGCGGGAGACCACGGTCCCCAGCGCCATCAGGAGCGAGGAGCGCTGCAGTCCCCCGCCCTCGCCGCCGCGTTTGCCGTCGGCCTGCCGGTGCCGCCCCCGCCGCGGCGTCCGCCCGTCCGGTCCCCCCTCGGCGCCGGGCGCCGGCCCCTCGTCGGCTGTCCCGCCATCCGTCCACCGGTCCGGCAGGCGCAGCGGCAGTGTGTCGTGTGGTGTGTGTGGTGTCCCCTCCAACATGCCGTCAATCTACGTCGAACTCCGGGTGGGCCCGCGCCGATCGGGGGCCGTGGGCGCACGGGAGGGTGGGGATCCGGGCAGTGGGCGGGCCCGGTCGGGGTCGAGGAGCGGGACGAGCAGGTCGCCGTGGCGCGCGAGGCGGGGGGCGATCTCGCTGAAGAGGAAGGTGAGTTGCCGTGGTTCGGTGCACTCGGCAACCTCGTCCCAGGTGACCGGGGCAGAAACGGTGGGGGTGGGGCGGGCGCGCAGGGTGTAGGCGACGGCGGTGGTCTTGGCGGCGGCGTTCTGGGAGAAGTCGATGAAGACCTTGCCGGGGCGCAGGGCCTTGGTCATCTTGTGCACGACAAGGTCCGGTAGCGCCGCCGCGGCCTCGACGGCGAGAGTCTTGGCGTAGGCGGTGACCCGCTCGGAGGGGGTGGGTTCGATGGGCACGGTGAGGTGCAGGCCCTTGGAGCCGCTGGTCTTGGCGTAGGCGTCCAGGCCGTCGGCGGCCAGCCGGTCGTGCAGCCACTGCGCCGCGGCGCAGCACTCCACGATGGTGGCCGGAGCGCCGGGATCGAGGTCGAGGACGAGGCGGTCGGCGATGCCCGGGGCCTGGCACTTCCACTGCGGGGTGTGCAGTTCGACGACCAGGTTCGCGGCCCAGACCAGTGCGGGCAGGTCCTGCAGCAGGACCTGCCGGGTGGGCGCGGACGTCGAATGGGGGACCTCGCAGGTCTTCACCCAGGAGGGTGTGCCGGGCGGCACGTTCTTGGTGAAGAAGCGCTGGCCGTCCGGCCCGTCGGGGTAGCGCAGGAAGGAGAGCGGCCGGTCGTGGAGGTGGGCGAGCAGCGGGTCCGCGACGGTGGTGCAGTAGTGCAGCACCTCACCCTTGGTGGTGCCGGTCCCGGGATAGAGGACCTTGTCCAGGTTGGTCAGTGGGAGGCGCCGCCCCTCCACGACGGTGATCGGCGACATACGATGAGAATCCCACATAAGGGATGAAAGATGCGATCTATCTGGAATGGCTCCATATCGTTTGGTTTGGTCACCATCCCCGTGAAGACCTACAGCGCCACCGACCGCACCTCGTCGGTCTCTTTCGTACGCATCCATGAGAAGGACGGCGCGCAGATCCAGTACCGGAAGATCTGTGAGCTGGACGGCGAGGAGGTCCCGAACGAGGAGGTCGGCAAGGGCTATCAGCCGCCGGGCGACGAGACCGTCGTACCGATCACCGACGACGACCTGTCCCAGCTGCCGCTGCCGACCGCCAAGACGCTGTCGATCCTGTCGTTCGTCGACCCCGCCGAGATCGACCCGCTCCAGATGGACAAGGCTTATTACCTGGGACCCAACGGAGCTACCGCCACCAAGCCGTACACGCTGCTGCGGGAGGCGCTGGAGCACCATCAGAAGGTCGCCGTGGGCAAGGTGGCGATGCGGGGGCGGGAGTCGCTGGCGATGCTGCGGGCGTACGACGGGGCGATCGTGATGCATACGCTGCTGTGGCCGGATCAGATCCGGCCCGCCACCGGTGTGGCGCCGGACGATGTCGAGCTGCGCGAGAACGAGCTGACGCTGGCCGAGACGCTGATGGACTCTCTGGGTGAGCTGGACCCCGCCGAACTCCACGACGACTACCGCGAGGCCGTGGAGGAGCTGGTCGCCGCCAAGCTGGAGGGCGAGGAGCCGGCCGCCTCCGCCGCGTCGGACACATCCGGCGCCCAGGTCATCGATCTGACGGCGGCCCTGGAGAAGAGCGTCCGGGCGGCGCAGGGCGGCGGGGAGCCCGACGCGCAGGCGGAGTCGGCGTCCGTGACACCCATACAGGGACGGAAGACGAAGAAGAGCGAGGCGGAGCCGCGCGCCACCAAGGGGAGCGGCACGGCCACGAAGAAGGCGGCAACGAAGACCGCCTCGGCCACCGCGAAGAAAGCTCCCGCGAAGAAGTCGGCGGCCGCCCCCAAGGACTCCGGCGGCCGGGCGAAAGCCGCTTCGACGGCCAAGAAGAGCAGCACCGGCACCCGCAGCAAGGCCGCGGGCACGTCCGGGAAAACGGCGTCGAAGAGCACCGCCAAGAAATCCGCGGCCAAGAAGACGGGCCGTCGGTCGTCCGCGTAGGACCTGTCCGGCGGAAGGCCGGGACAGACCCCGGGCCCGTTGGGCCGCCGCGCACCGGGGCACCCGTTCTAGAGTCTTGGTATGGCTTCAGACGAGGGGACCACCCGCATCGACAGCTGGATCTGGTCCGTGCGGCTCACCAAGACGCGGTCGCTGGCGGCGGCGGCTTGCCGCGCGGGGCACGTGCGGGTCAACGGAGAACGGGTGAAGCCGGCCCATGCCGTACGCAACGGCGACGAGGTGCGGCTGCGGCACGCGGGCCGGGAGCGGATCGTGGTCGTCTCGCGGCTGGTGCGCAAGCGGGTGGGCGCGGCCGTCGCCGCCGAGTGCTTCATCGACAACAGTCCGCCGGCCCCGCCGCGCGAGGAGGTTCCGGTGATCGCGCTGCGCGAGCGCGGCACCGGACGTCCCACCAAGCGCGACCGCCGCGAGATCGACCAGCTGCGCGGGCTCTGAACGGGACGGCCCCGGGGCCCTGAGGAACTGTCGCCGGACGAAGCGGTGACAGGGGCTCGTCCGGCCTCGGTCCGCCGGGGACGCCCGGCGGACAGGGCTACACCGACGGCAGCGCGTCGAGATAGACCCACTGGCCGCCGTCGCGGACGAAGCGGCTGTGCTCGTACTGGCTGTCGGCGCGGCCGTGCAGGATGAAGTGCGCCCGGAATTCCACGGTGCCTTCGGTGTGGAAGGCACTGCCGCCGGTGGTGCCGAGGATGTCCAGGCCGGTCCAGCGCTGTGCCGGTTCGAGGTCGAGGCTGCCGGGGCGGGTCGTCGGGTGCCAGGTGCGCAGCAGGTAGCCGGTGTCACCGACAGCGAAGGCGCTGTAGCGCGAGCGCATCAGGCGCTCCGCGGTCGGGGCGGTGGCGTGCCCCTGATGAAACGGGGCGCAGCAGTCGCGGTAGGCCTCGGGGCGCCCGCACGGGCACGGTGCGGCGGGGGCGACAGCGGCGGCCGGGCGGCGCGGCGCGTTCTTCGGCCTGTTGGGCTTGTTCGGCTTCGACACCCCACGATTGTGCCGGGTCGGCGGAACCGGACCGCGACACGCCGAGCACACGCCGATGCGGCACGCCCTGGAACTACGCCCATTTGGGGAATTTCCACGACAAATCACCCATTTGCAGCTTTTCGTGGCTTGATAGGTGCTGTGAGGCTGGAAGAACTCATGGTGACCGTCCCCACCACCCAGGAGAGAACCCCCATGATTCTGTCCATTTCCGGCGTCGTCCTGCTCGGTGTCATCGTCTTCCTCTTCTTCCGCAAAGACGGCCTGAAGTTGTCGCATGCACTGGTCTCCGCGCTCTTCGGGTTCTATCTCGCCAGCTCCGCCATCGCGCCCAGCATCAAGGCCGGCGGGGCGAGCCTGGCGAGCCTCCTCGGGGGGATCAAGATCTAGGGCCCGGAGTCCTCGTCCGGTACCGCTCCACGGGTCCCGCCCGAACGGGCCGTACCCCCTACCGTCCGGGCGGCTCCGCGTGCGGCACCTCCCGGCTCGCCGCCCGCACCGAGCCCGCCCGCACGACCACCGCCACGAGCAACAGGAGACGATGTGGCCCGGCGCCCCCTGCCCCGCATCCTGACCGACAGCACACCGCTCGCCCGCATGGCCAACAGCACCTCGCTCGCCCGCAGCCGAGAACTCGCTCGGACCGCTGCCGACAGCGCCTCCGATGTGTTCCATCCGCTGATCACCATCGGCCGGGGGCTGCGCCGGCTGGCTGCGGCCGGCCGTGCGCGCTGGGTCGAGACGCCCCGGGACCACCGCGGCCCGCTGGCCTTCTTCGTCGGCGCATGTGTGCTGGTCATGTGTCTGGTGCCGTACGGGCCGCTGCTCGCCCTGATCGCCGTGATGGGTGCGGGGGCCTGGGCGGGGCGGGAGCGTACGCCCGTGGAGACCGGTCCCGGAGAGGCCGAGAGGGAACGGCTGAGGGCGCTCTACGAGGCGCTGGTGCCGTACTTCTCGGTCGATGGCGACCCGAGCCCCCTGTATGCGCACGACGGTGGCTGGGAGCGGGTCTTCACCGAGTACGCCTTCGACGGCAGCGGACGGCTCGACCGGCTGCAGCTGAAGTACCCGGCGTACTTCACCGACGGTGAGGACCAGTCCCGGGTCCGCATCGAGCAGGTGCTGTACGCCAAGGCCGGACGTGGCCGGGAGTACCACTTCGGGTGGGACGAGCTGGCCAATCAGCTCACCCTGACCGCGCTCGGCGCGCTGCCCGCCGATATCGGTGCGCAGCGCTTCGTCACCTCACCCGGCGAGACGGTGCTCGGGTTCACCGACCCCGACGCCGTCCAGCGGACCCTGCCGGTCACCGCCGGGGAGGAGACGCGGGATGCGCCGCCGGTGGTCTGGCGTACCGGGCAGCGCTCCACCGAGCCGCATCTGCTCGTCCTGGGGCAGCCGGGGACGGGCGCCACGACCCTGCTGCGCTCGATCGCGCTGCAGGCGCTGCAGCACGGGGATGTGCTGGTCATCGACGGCAGCGGCACCGGCGAGTACGGGTGTCTGGCCGGGCGCCGCGGCGTGCTGGGGGTGGAGAGCGGTCTTGCTGGGGCGCTGGCGACCCTGGAGTGGGCGTCCCACGAGACCGAACGGCGGCTGATCGCGGCGAACCGGGCACGGCAGGCCGGCCGGTCCGCGCCGGAGGACACCCGGCGGCCCCTGTGGATCATTGCGGACCGTCCGACGGCGCTGGCCCATGTCGCGGTCGCGGAGGGCCGGGACGATCCACAGGGGTGGCTGCAGCTGCCGCTGCGGCACGGCCGGGCCGCCCATGTCACGGTGGTCGTGGCCGACCAGTTCGAGAGCGCCGAGCTGCTGAGCGACCCCGTACGGGCGCACACCAAGGCGCGGGTGGTGCTCGGCCCCGCCACGGCGGAGGAGGTACGGGCGGTGCTCGGGGCGCCGCCGCACACCACACCGACCGCGAGCGTGCCGCCGGGCCGCGGCTATGCGCGCCTGGGGTCCGCTCCGGTGCTGCGCCTCCAGGTGCCGGCCACGCCCGACCCGCTCGACGACGCCACCGGGCAGGCGCACCGACAGGCCGTCCTGTCGCTGCTGCCGGAGCGTACGGTCCCGGCCGACGGGGCGGGCCCGGCCAAGCCGGTGGCCGGCGGCAAGCCGGGCGCCGCGAGCGCCTCCGCGGATGCGGATGCCAACAGGCCGGTGAGCGTCAGCAAACCCGCGGACGCCCGGAGGCCGGTGAGCGTCAGCAAGCCCGGGGACGCCGCTGCGGCGGAGCCGGACGGCGAAGCCACGGCGGCCGACGCGGCACCGGACGCCGGGAAGTCCGGGTCCGCCGCCGAGCCGGTGGGCGCGGCCCCGCGGGTGCGGACCGGCAAGGGCGGCGAACCCCGCGCGGTCAACGGGTCGGCGGAGGCCGTCCGCACGGAGAGGTGATCCCGGTCGGCCCGGCGGGCCCGCCGACCGGTCTGCCGTCAGGCCACGAACGTATGCCGCATCTCGGTGTCCACCGGTGCGCCCGTCGCGACCAGTTGCGCGGCGCCCGCCAGCCGGACCGCGGCCTCGTCGGCGACGGCTCCGTTGACCGTGAAGGGCAGCCGTACGAAGCCCTCGAAGGCGCCGTCGACACCGAACCTCGGGCCGGAGGGCACCCGCACCCCGAGCCGCTCCCCCGCCTCGGCGATCCGGGAGCCGGAGAGCCCGCCCGTACGCGCCCACAGGGTGAGGCCGCCGCGGGGCACGCTGAACTCCCAGTCAGGGAGGTGCCGGTGCAGCGCGGCGACGATCGCATCGCGGTTCTCGCGGGCCTGCTCGCGGCGGATGTCGACGGCCTGTTCCCAGCCGCCGCTCTCCAGGAGCGAGGCGATGGCCAGCTGTTCGAGTACCGGTGAGCCCAGATCGGAGTAGGCGCGGGCGGCGACCAGACTGCGGATGATGTCGGGGGCGGCGCGCACCCAGCCGATCCGCATCCCGGCCCAGAAGGCCTTGCTCGCCGAGCCGACGGTGATCACCGCGCTGCCGGCGGGGTCGAACGCGCAGACCGGACGGGGCGGCGCGGCGTCCTGGTCCAGCTGGAGTTCGGTCATGGTCTCGTCGACGACCAGCAGGGTGCCGGCCGACCGGGCGGCATCGACGAGGCGCCGGCGCTGCTCCTCGGTGGCGAGGGTGCCGGTGGGGTTGTGGAAGTCGGCGACGACATACGCCATACGGGGCGCGGCGTCGCGCATCACCTGGCGCCAGGCCGGGATGTCCCAGCCGGCCAGCTTCTCGGCGAGCGCGACCGGGACGAGCCGGGCGCCGGCGTCCCGCATCAGCTGGAGGATGTTGGCGTACGACGGGGAGTCGACGGCCACCCGCTCGCCGGGGCTCGTACACAGCCGGCAGATCGCGGCCACCGCGCCCATCGCGCCCGTGGTCACCATGATCTGCTCAGGCATGGTGGGGATACCGCGGGCGGTGTAGCGGTCCGCGAGGGCCTGGCGCAGGACGGGCAGACCGGCCGGGTAGTCGCCGTGGGTGTGGGCGTAGAGCGGCAGGTCGGCCATGGCGCCCTGGACGGCGCGGGTGAGCCAGGGCTCGGGAGCCGGGAGGGCGGCACAGCCGAGATCGATCATGGAGCCGGCGGCTTCCGGGGGCAGCGGTTCCAGGCCACGGGTGGGCAGCGGGTTGCCGGCCGGGACGGCGGTCCAACTGCCCGAGCCGCGCCGGGACTCCAGGAATCCCTCGGCGCGCAGCGCCTCGTAGGCGGCGGCGACGGTGGTGCGGCTGACGCCGAAGGCCGCGGCCAGCTCGCGCTCGGCGGGCAGCCGCGCGGCGACCGGTACCCGGCCCTCCAGTACGAGCAGGCGGACGCCGTCGGCGAGGCTGCGGTAGGCGGGCAACCGGCGCCCGGCGGCCGTGAGTTGGGCATCGCGCGGGTCCTGCGACCGGAGCAGCCGGGCGAGTTGGGGCGCACCCACCGCTGAAGTCCACTGAGCCATGAAGATCAGTCCACCTTCGCCGAATTGGCTCTACTTCCCGAGCCCGGACATGCCACATGGTGTCATGCGTCGGTCCAATCCTGCCAGGAGGGGGAAAAATCGTGTCCATATTCGGGGAAGCCGGCCCGGGGAGGGGCCTGCCGGTGCGCCGGCTGGTCCAGCTCTATACGGGACTGACGCTGTACGGCGTGAGCATGGGGCTGATGCTGCGGGCCGGGCTGGGCCTGGAGCCATGGAGCGTGCTGAACCAGGGCATATCCCGCCATACGGGACTGTCGATCGGCACGGTCACCATCGTGTCCGGCGCGCTGATCCTGCTGCTGTGGATCCCGCTGCGCCAGCGCCCCGGCCTGGGCACGGTGTCCAATGTGGTGATCCTCGGGCTGGTGATGGACGCGACGCTGGCCTGGACGCCGGAGCTGCACTCGCTGGGCGCCCGTATCCCGCTGCTGGCGGGCGCCGTGCTCCTCAACGGTGCCGCGACCGGTCTGTACATCGCCGCCGATTTCGGCCCGGGGCCGCGCGACGGGCTGATGACCGGGCTGCATCTGCGGACCGGCCGTCCGGTGCGGCTGGTGCGGACCTGCATCGAGGTGACGGTGCTCGCGGCCGGCTTCCTGCTCGGCGGGTCCGTCGGGGCCGGCACGGTGGTCTATGCGCTGGCCATCGGGCCGCTGGCGCAGTTCTTCCTCCGCCGCTTCGCGATCAAGGACGGGCCCGCGAAGCCCTCGCAGGTGGTGGCCCGCGGAGGGGCTTCACCCGAGCGCGCAATACTGCCGGAGTGACCTCAGCGATACGCACCCGCCACGCCTATCTCGACCACCCCGTGCCGCTCGCCTTCGCCCACCGGGGCGGGGCAGCCGAGGGCCTGGAGAACACCGCCGCCGCCTTCCGCCGCGCGGTCGGCCTCGGCTACCGCTACCTGGAGACCGATGTGCATGCCACATCGGACGGAAAGCTCGTCGCCTTCCACGACGCGACGCTCGACCGTGTCACCGACACCCGCGGCGCGATCGGGCAGCTCCCCTGGCGGGCGGTGAGCCGGGCCCGGGTCGGCGGCCAGGAACCGCTGCCGCTGTTCGAGGAGCTGCTGGAGGAGTTCCCCGGGGCACGCTGGAACGTCGACCTCAAGGCGGAGGCGGCGCTCGCGCCGCTGCTCGGCCTGCTGCGCCGCACGAAAGCCTGGGACCGGGTGTGCGTCGGTTCGTTCTCGGAGGCCCGGGTGGCCCGGGCCCAGCGGCTGGCCGGACGGCGGATGGCGAGCTCGCTCGGCACCCGTGGCGTGGCCGGTCTGCGGCTCCGGTCGTACGGCCGCGGGGTGCTGCCGCTGGACCGGCTGCTGGGTGCGGCGGTGCGGCGCAGCGCGATCTGCGTACAGGTCCCCGAGCGGCAGTCGGGCATCCCCGTCGTCGACCCGCTCTTCCTGCGCGCCGCGCATGCGCTGGGCATGCAGGTCCATGTCTGGACGGTCAATGACGCGGATCGGATGGCGGCGCTTCTGGACCTCGGGGTGGATGGCATCATGACGGACCACATCGAGACGCTGCGGACGGTGCTGACCGAGCGAGGGTGCTGGGTCTAGGCCACGGCCTGGGGGATGTCGCGAGCCGGACGGTAGTGCGGACACACCCCGGTACCCGGGTCCGTCGGCCGTCGTCCGCCGCCGTGAACGGGGACAGGAAGACGGGGTGGGCGTGGAGAGCGCACAAGTCGTGGCCGAGGACGTCGACGAGACGGCGGCCCGACGCCGTGAACAGCGCGGCTGGTACTGGTACGACTGGGCCAACAGCGTCTATTCGACGACCGTCCTGACCGTGTTCCTGGGGCCGTATCTGACCTCGGTGGCGAAGGCCGCGGCGGACGCGGACGGCTTTGTGCACCCCCTGGGCATTCCGGTGCGCGCGGGCTCCTTCTATGCGTATGCGGTGTCCGCCTCGCTACTGCTGTCGGTACTGGCGATGCCGCTCGCCGGGGCACTGGCCGACCGGACCGGCCGCAAGAAGCCGCTGCTGGGCTGCTGCGCCTACACGGGCGCCGTGGCGACGACGGGGATGTTCTTCCTGGGCGGCGAGCGCTATCTGCTGGGCGGGGCGCTGCTGGTCATCGCGAATGTGTCGTTCGTGGTGTCGATGATGCTCTACAACTCCTTCCTGCCGCAGATCGCCCGGCCCGAGGAACGGGACGCGGTCTCCTCCCGCGGCTGGGCGTTCGGCTACGCGGCCGGGGCCCTGGTCCTGGTCGCCAACCTGGTGCTCTACGGCGCGCACGACTCCTTCGGCCTGTCGACGGGCACCGCGGTGCGCATCTGTCTGGCGTCGGCGGGGCTGTGGTGGGGCGCGTTCTCGGTGATTCCGCTGCGCCGGCTGCGCGACCGGCGGGCGGCCGTCACCACGGGGCCGGCCGGCGCCGCGCTCGGCCACGGGTGGCAGCAGCTGCGGGGGACGCTGCGCGAGATGCGCCGCCATCCCCTCACCCTCTCCTTCCTCCTGGCCTACCTCGTCTACAACGACGGCGTGCAGACGGTGATCACCCAGGCGTCCGTGTACGGGTCCGAGGAACTCGGCCTGGACCAGACGACGCTGATCGTGGCGGTGCTGCTGGTCCAGGTGCTGGCCGCGGCGGGCGCCCTGCTGATGGGGCGACTGGCCGGACGGTACGGCGCACAGCGGACGATCCTGGGCTCCCTGGTGGCATGGGTGCTGACGATCGCGGCCGGCTACTTCCTGCCCGCGAAGGCACCCGGGTGGTTCTTCGGGCTGGCCGTCGGCATCGGACTGGTCCTGGGCGGAAGCCAGGCGCTGTCCCGTTCGCTGTTCTCCCATCTGGTGCCGCGCGGCAAAGAAGCGGAATATTTTTCCGCGTACGAGATGAGCGACCGGGGCGTGAGCTGGCTGGGACCGCTGGTGTTCGGGGTGGCCTATCAACTCACCGGGAGCTACCGGGACGCCATTGTGTCCCTGGTGGCGTTCTTTGTGATCGGTTTTGTCCTGTTGGCGAGGGTGCCGGTGGGGCGGGCGATCGCCGCGGCCGGAAATCCTGTGCCTGACCGGATTTAGTGCCAGGGCGTGCGGGCGGGTAGTGTACGCCTTTGGCTCACCAGGCGGACCGTTACTGCGCGCTCAACTAAGGATAGCGCTGGGTGACATCTGCTGCCAGATGTGACAAACCGGGCGCTGGTGGGTACAACAAGGGGCGGCACGAAGGAAGGCAGCGGCACACAGCGCCTCCATCATGGGCGGTGGTGGGCGACGGGTGGGCGCATGTCCCGAATCACGATTACGGGAATCTTCACCGCCGACCGGACGTTGACCGGATGACGACGACAGCGACACCTGTCCTGTGGGCGACAAGCCCGGGAGGCACGATTCATGAGTGAGCGAGCTCTCCGCGGCACGCGACTCGTGGTGACCAGCTACGAGACCGACCGCGGCATCGACCTGGCCCCGCGCCAGGCGGTGGAGTACGCATGCCAGAACGGACATCGATTTGAGATGCCGTTCTCGGTTGAGGCCGAGATTCCGCCGGAGTGGGAGTGCAAGGTATGCGGTGCACCTTCGCTTCTGGTGGATGGCGATGGCCCTGAGGAAAAGAAGGGTAAGCCCGCGCGTACGCATTGGGACATGCTCATGGAGCGGCGCACCCGCGAGGAGCTCGAGGAGGTGCTGGCCGAACGGCTGGCAGTCCTGCGCTCCGGCACCATGAACATTGCCGTGCATCCGCGCGACACCAACCGCAAGTCCGCCTGACAACGGACCTGCGCCAAGCAGCACGAAGGGCCGGGGCCACTGCACTTCGCAGTGGCCCCGGCCCTTGCTGCGTCCTCGGCCCGTACGCCACGGACACCGGCGTGCTCAGCCGGTCAGCGGCGGGTCCTGGCGGCGCGGCGGAGAAGGCTCGTCCTCGCGGATGACCTCGCCCTGGACGACCTTGCCGTCGGGCCGGTGCATCCGGGCCTGCTGGAAGGCGTCGCCGAACGAGCCCGGGGTGGGACCCGCCCGCCGGTTCAGCAGCTTCTCGGCGCGGCGCTGGATCAGCTTGCCCGTCGGGGGGAAGAGGCAGAGCAGCCCCAGTGCGTCGGACGCCAGCCCGGGGATCATCAGCAGCAGCCCGCCGGCCATCGGGAGCGAATTGCCGCTGCCCGGCTTGCCGTCGCGGGAGGTGCCGTTGCCGGACGAGGTGGAGTCGCCGGCCGCCGCCGGGTCGCCGGGGGTCTGCAAGCTCTCGGTGAGGTTGCGCCAGGCGCGGCGGCCGGCCCGCTTGACCACATAACCGCCGACGATCACCCCGGCGACCAGCAGAAGAAATACCGTCAGGCCGTTGGTGGCCCCCGCGACCACGGTCAGCAGCCAGATCTCCAGCACCATCCAGGCGGCGATGCCCAAGGGGACGAACCGGCGGGCGCGCGAGCGCTGGGGCGGGCGGGGACTCGGCGGTGGCGTGGCTCCGAACGTCATGCCTCAAGTGTGCCTGGCCCGCTTCGCCGCATCCCCTAAGGGTCGCGGGAGGGATCACCTCCGGGCGGCCGGGCGCGGGTCCGGCGTCAGCGGCCGCGGATCTTGTCGACCCGGGAGCCGACACCCCACGCCGTGACCCGCCACAGCGCCTCCACGACGATGTCACGGCTCATCTTGCTGTCGCCCAGTTCCCGTTCGACGAAGGTGATCGGCACCTCGACGACGTGATAGCCGGCCTGCACGGCACGGCGGGCGAGGTCGACCTGGAAGCAGTAGCCCTGGGAGGCCACGTCGTCCAGGCCCAGTCCCTCGAGGGCCGCCGCGCGAAAGGCCCGGTAGCCGCCGGTGATGTCGCGCAGCGGCAGGTCCAGCACCAGCCGGGAGTACGTACTGCCCCCACGGGAAATGAGCTGGCGGTACTTGGGCCAGTTGACGGTGCGGCCACCGGGCACCCAGCGGGAGCCGAGGACGAGATCGGCGCCCTTGAGGGCGGTGAGCAGCCGCGGCAGCTCCTCGGGCTGGTGCGAGCCGTCGGCGTCCATCTCGACCAGCACGTCGTAGCCGTTGTCGATGCCCCAGCGGAAGCCCGCGAGGTAGGCGGCGCCGAGGCCTTCCTTGCCCTTGCGGTGCAGGACATGGACCTGCTCGTCGCCGACGGCCAGTTCGTCGGCGAGCTTGCCGGTGCCGTCAGGGCTGTTGTCGTCCGCGACGAGGACATGCGCCTGGGGGACGGCTGACCGCACCCGCGAGACGATCGGCTTGATGTTCTCCGCCTCGTTGTAGGTCGGAATGATCACCAACGTGGTGCCGAGCGGACCGTACCGCCGCTGCCCGTCTGTCACTGCTGCCCCTTCTCGTCCTTCGTACGCCCGCGCCGGCCGACGACTACCGCGGCGGCGCAGGACAGAAGCCCCACGATAGCGAGCGCCCACTCAGGAGCGGCACCGACGCGGTCGGCGAGCGTCGTTTCGTCGCGCAGCGGAATACGCGCGGAGACCACGCCCTGGGTGAACTCGGGGATCTGGTGGGTGATCTTGCCGTCCGGGGCGACCACCGCGCTGATCCCGCTGGTGGCCGCGGTGACCACGGCACGGCCGTGTTCGACGGCGCGCAGCTTGGACATCGCCAGTTGCTGCTCGGGCTGGCCGGAGCGGCCGTAGGTGGCGTTGTTGGTCTGGATCACCAGGGCGCGGGCGCCCGCGTCGACGGTGTCGTGCACGATCTGGTCGTAGGCGACCTCGAAGCAGATGACGTCGCCGAGCCGGGCGGGGCCGACATGGAGCACGCCGGTGTGGTCACCGGGGTAGAAGTCGCGGGGCACCCGCTGAAAACGCGTGATGATCTTGCTGAGCTGCTCCCGGAACGGCACGTACTCGCCGAACGGCACCGGGTGCTGCTTGGTGTAGGAAGCGCCCGGCCCCTTCTTCGGGTCCCAGACGATGCCCTCGTTGAAGACATAGCCCTTCTTGGAGGGGTGGTCGATCAGGGCGCCGACGAGGACGGGCACGCCGATGGCCTTCACGGCCTCGTCGATCCGGTCGTAGGCCTGCGGGTACTTGTACGGGTCGAGGTCGGAAGAGTTCTCCGGCCAGATGACCAGGTCCGGCTTCTTGGCCCGGCCGGCCTTGACGTCGGCGGCGAGCTTCTCGGTGGCGGTGGCGTGGTTGTCGGTGATCATCATGGGCCGGCCCAGGAAGTCCATGCCGGGCTGCTCGACGTTGCCCTGGACGACAGCGATGTCGACGGTGTCGTCGGCCTTCGTGGGAACGGGTACCAGGACGCCGGCCAGGGTCACCGCGGCGGCGAGCCCGAACGCTTCCAGGGCCGGGACGGCCCGGCGCAGTGAACCGTTGTCGCGCAGCTGCCAGAGGGTGGCCACACACGCGGCGAACAGCGCGCCGGCCAGCGCGACGGCGAAGGTCACCAGCGGGGCGCCGCCGAGCGCGGCGAGCGGGGTGAACGGCGAGCCGGTGTTGGCGAAGGCGAGCCGGCCCCACGGGAAGCCGCCGAACGGCAACCGGTCACGGGCCCACTCCTCGGCGACCCAGAGGCAAGCGGCCCACAGCGGTCCGCCCGGCAGCCGGGAGGTGACGGCGAGCGCCGCGCCGAGCAGCGTCACGAAGAGCGCCTCGGCGACCGAGAGGCCGAACACGGCGTCCCAGCCGACGACATGCAGCCACTTCAGCAGGATCAGGAAGAACGGCAGCCCGAACGCGAAGCCGGTCCAGGCGCCTTGCCGGGCGGTCCGGCCACGGGTGAGCAGCGACAGCGCGGCGACGGCCACCAGGGACAGCGGCCACAGGTCGTACGGCGGGAAGGCGAGTCCGAGCGCGATGCCGCAGACGGCCGCGAGGCCGGTGCGCAGCGCCTCGCGGCGGACCAGGGCGGCGAGGCGCCGGGCCCGTCCCGGGCGCGGGGGTGCGTCAGCGGAACCCGTCTCGGCGCGCGGCACCGGGCCGTCGGGCGAGGTGCCGCTGACGGCTTCTTCGGTGGTGTCGGAACCCGATGGCACGGTCGCGGGCCTTCCTGCAGGTCGTGCGGTGGTGAGCTGACCGTACATCGGGAGGCCGGGATTGCGGATATGGGGTGCACAAAAGGTGAAGGGGGCACCGCGGGAGGGCGCGGGCGGGCCGCGGTGCGGTGCGGATAGGGGCCCGGTGCCCTTCGGGCCGACCTGGGACCCGCTGGCTGCGGGTCGACCGAGAGCCGTTGTCTACTGAGCGTCCGGGCCCCACCCGGGTCGCACCTGCCGACCGGCCGAAACTTTCCGTCGCCCCGTGTCGCTGGTGCTGGACCTGGCTCCCAGTGGTGGTGTGCCCAAGTGGCGCACCGCCCCATGGCCCAGCTGCGTTCGACGACTGCGCGGAGGTCTCCCGGTCGGACGTCCTGTGGTGGACTCGGCCGAACCTACCGGCCGTCGACCGCCTGCTGTCAACAGGTGCTCCGCCTGCGTCGTTTTCGCGTCGTCCCAGGTCAGCCGCGAGCGCCCTCAAGTGGGGCAAGGAGCGGCAAGCGCAGCCCGCGCCGGCACCTGCCCGCGCGATGTCACTCGTTCGGCGGCCCGAAGACCGTTCGCCCGCCGACGACCGTGGTCAGGCACACCGGGAGGTCGTTGCCGGGGGTGAGATCGGGCAGGCCGGGGGTGCCGGAGCGGGGGTCGGTGGACCAGCGCTGCACCCGCTCATCGGGTGCCTGGACGATCAGATCGCCGGTGCGCCAGACCGCGTAGTCGGCAGGGGCGCCGGGCACCAGGACGCCCGCGTCGTCCCGGCCGATGGCGCGCCAGCCGCCGCGGGTGTGGGCGGTGAACGCGGCGCGGGCGGAGATGCCGTGGGCGCGGGTGCGGTGGAAGACGGCGGCGCGCACGGTGCCCCAGGGGTCGAGCGGGGTGACCGGGCTGTCGGACCCGAGCGCGAGCGGGACACCGGCCTTGAGCAGCGCTGCGTACGGGTTGAGGGTGCGGGCCCGGTCGGCGCCCAGGCGGGCGGCGTACATGCCCTCCGCGCCGCCCCACGCCGCGTCGAAGGCGGGCTGGACGGAGGCGGTCAGGGCCAGGTCGGCGAAGCCGGCGATGGTGTGCTCGGTGAGCATTTCGGCGTGCTCGACGCGGTGCCGGGCGGCGCGGACACGGTCCAGGCCGACCCGGTCGGCGGCGGCGCGTACCCCGGCGACGACGCTGGTGAGGGCGGCGTCACCGATGGCGTGGAAGCCCGCCTGGAGCCCGGCCTCGGTGCAGGCGGCGACATGGGCGGCGACGGCCTCGGCGTCGAGCTGGGCCGCGCCGGTGTGGCCGGCGTCCGCGTAGGGGGCGTGCAGATGGGCGGTGTGCGATCCGAGCGAGCCGTCGACGAACAGATCGCCCGCGGCGCCGATGGCCCCGAGTTCACGGACCCGCTCCGCGTCCTTTGCGGATGCGATCACCTCCGCCCAGTAGCCGAGGACACGAGGGCCGTTGCCCTGCCGGGCGAGGGCGAGCAGCCCGGTGAAGTCGTCCTCGCCGGAGATGTCGGGACCCGCGCACTCGTGGATGCTGCCGATGCCGAGCGAGGCGGCGCGGGCGAGCGCGGCCGCCTGGGCCTCGGCCCGCTGGGCGGGGGTGACCGTGGCGTAGGCGGCCTTGCGCGCCGCGTGGTGGGCGGCACCGGTGAGCGGGGCACCGTCGTGGAACCCGTCCCGCTCGCGGATGCCGGGGACCAGATCCAGCAGCGCCGTCGTCACGACCGCGGAGTGCACATCGACACGGGTGAGATAGAGCGGACGGCCACCGGTGGCCTCGTCGAGCTCCGCGCGGGACGGGGGGCGCCCCTCCGGCCAGACGGCGGCGTCCCAGCCGTGTCCGAGCAGAATCCGGTCCGAGGGGCGCGCGTCCGCGAAGGCACGGATCCGGGCGAGCGCGCCGGAAAGCGTGCCGACGCCGACCAGATCGAGGCCGGTGAGGGCGAGGCCGGTCGCGGTGGTGTGCACATGTGCGTCCGTGAACGCCGGCGTGACCAGCGCACCGTCCAGCTGGACGACCTCGTCCACACCCTCGGCGAAGGAGTCGGCCGCGCCCTCCTCGCCGACCCAGGCGATGCGGTCACCTTCCACGACCAGGGCGGTGGCGAAGGGGTCCGCGGGGCTGTGCACCTCACCGCCACGCAGCAGGACCGTACGGGGCCGGGCCGGGCGGGAAAGGTGCTGCCGGGCCGGGCGGGAACGGTGCTGCCGGGCCGGGTCGGGATCGTGCTGCCGGGCCGGGTCGGGAAGGTGCTCGCTCATACCGGACAGTTTGGCCCCTGCCGACGGACGGGCCGCGCGCAGGGGGCGATTGCCGGTCAGATGCGCGGCGGGCGGGCCTCGTAGGGGGTGGAGAGCACGACCGTGGTGCGGGTCGATACGCCCGCGAGGGTGCGGATGCGGGTGAGCAGATGCTCCAGCTCCAGCGGGGTCGCGACCCGGACCTTGAGGATGTAGTTCTCGTCGCCGGCGACGCTGTGGCAGGCCTCCAGCTCGGGGACCTCGGCAAGGCGGTCGGCGATGTCGTCCGGCGCGCTGGGGTCGAAGGGTTTGACCGAGATGAAGGCGGTGAGCGGCAGGCCCACGGCTTCGGGGTCAACGATGGCGGCATAGCCCCGGATGACACCGCGCTGCTCGAGACGGCGCACCCGCTGGTGCACCGCCGAGGTGGACAGGCCGGTGGCCTTGCCCAGGTCGGTGTAGCTCATCCGCCCGTCCTTGACGAGCAGATCCACGATTTGTCGGTCCAACTCCTCCACCCGCTCAACCTACTGCGCGCGGGGGCGTATGCGCACCGCGCGCCGGATCGTGGACACCCCCGCGCCGGTCCATGTGACCAATGCCACACGCGTGACCCGGTGTCGATGGGGTGCCGGCGATTATGCGTGCGGCATGAAGGGAATTGCTGCTGGTGGCCGGGACCGCCCGTCACAGGAAGTCAGCGGTACGACCGGCCCACCCGAGGGGGATGGACATCATGCGACGCCTTAAGCAGGACTCCACTGCTGCGCACATCGGCACCCAGGAGGGCGACAGTCCCGGCAGCTCCGGCGACGACGGTGCGGACGACGCTTTCGACACCTACGAGATCTACCGCGTGACCTGCCCCGACTGCCTGCAGCCGATCGCGCTGCTGGCGGACGAGGACACGCTCCCGGAGCACGCACTGTGCGCCTCGCCCTGGGACCCGTTCGGTCTGACGGTGTGCCACGGCTCCGGGCGGACGGTGTCCGAGGCTCCGGAGACCGCTGACACCCTGGACGCCCAGGAGCAGGACGCGGCCATGCTGCTGACCCTCCCGGAGAGCCTGGACTGGCGCCGCCAGCCGTTCTCGCACCTCGGCGGGCCCGGCACCCGCCCGGTCCGGGTGCCGGGGATGCGCCCGCTCTCCTGAGCGTCCCGGCGCCAGGGCCCGTACGACCGGCGCCCCGCTTCACCAGTAGCGGCCCTCGATCATCGCTTCCAGGGTGTCCCGGTGCAGGATCAGCGCATCGGCGTCGGCCGGGACCGGTACCTCGCCGAAGTGGACCTGTCGGTAGGCCACTCGCAGCATGACGATGGCGTGCCGCAGGGCCGCGTAGAGGGTGTGGAACTCCATATCGCGGGGCCGGTGTCCGGTGAGGTCGGCGTAGCGGCTCTCGATGCGGTCGCGGCACAGGAATCCGGGCAGTCCCCGTTGGCCGCTGCTCTCGGTGAGGTCCTGGAAGAAGCGGTGGAGAAAGACCATCCAGCCCAGGTCGAGTTCGCGGGGGCCGAGGGCGGCCATTTCCCAGTCGAGTACGGCCGCCGGCTCGAAGCCGTCGTAGACGATATTGCCGATCCGGGCGTCGCCCCAGGTCAGAACGGTTTCACCGGGGTCCGAGGGCCAGTGGTCGGCCAGCCGGGCGAAACCGCGCTCGATGAGCCGGGAGCGAGGCCGCCCCTCAACGACCCAGTGGTAGTAGGCCCGTTGGGCTTCCATATGACGCTGCAGCGCACTTCCCGTCCCCGCGGTCGCGAGGAAGTCGGCCGCGCTGGAAGGGACTTGGTCGTGCAGTCTGGCGAGGACCGAGACGCTGGCGGCTTCCAGGTGGTCGCGCTGGGCGTCGGTGGCGTCGTACAGCCAACTCCCCTCGTACGTATAGGGCATGACGTCCGGTGGGACGCGGCCGGCCGCGCGGGCCATGACGAAGAACGGCGCGCCGAGATGCGACGGGTCCTCTTCGAGCCAGAGGGTGCGGGGCACGGGCAGGTCGCTGTGCTCGGCGACCAGGCGCATGGTGCGGTACTGCCGGGCCATGTCGTACCGCGGGAAGACGGTGTACGCGGCGGGGTCGGCGGCGAGGCGCAGTGCGCAGGCCGTTGGCGCCCCTCCCCGCTCGTGGGGGTTTCCCCGGTTCGAGGGGAGTGGGGAGCCTGGGGAAGAAGCCGGGAGCGTGGGGGACGGCGGCCGGGGGTGGTCGATGTCGAAGAGCAGTGTCTCGCTGGACATGCCGTTGGACTCCGGGACGGTCACCGCGACGGCGCGGGCGCCGGGGATCCGGGTGCCGAGCCAGGTGGTGAGCCGGCGGGCGAGCGCTTCGGGGTCACGGGTGGTGGTGCGGGGGCGAGGCGCCGTGGTCACTTTCCGGCCTCCCCCGCGACGGAGTCATAGCCGGTGAAGCCGCTCGGGTCGTGCCGGCCGAAGCTGCCGTGCTCGAAGATCCCGTAGCCGGTCCGGCCGTTGAGGGTGAAGCGGGCGGCGTGGTCGGTGACTCCGTAGGCGGCATGGGGGTGGGCGGCCGGGTCGGAGAGGTCGTAGCTGCGGCGATCGGTCCAGCCGCGCCCCTGCCAGGTGCCGTGCTGCCAGTCGTCGGCGGGTGGGTCCCCCTTGCCCGAACGGAGTTGGGAGCTTCGGGGAGGGTAGCCGGCGCCCACGGCGAGGGGTGAGGAGGTGAGGATCTCGGCGGTGAGTTCGAGGGGCTTACGGGCGGGGCCGGTGAGGTGGATGACGGCCCGTTCGGGGTGGCGGGTGCCGGGGCGGTAGCTGATGTCCGTGTGCGGCCAGCCGAGTTGGGCATCGTGGACGCCGTCGCGGACCATGGTGGCCTCGTTCAGGGTGCGATGGCCGTCGGCGTCCTCCTGGACGATGACCATCACGAAGCGGTCGTCGAAGCGCACCGGGCACCAGATCCAGTGGAAGCCCTCGGGCCGTAGCTCCTCGGCCGCCCGCCCGGCGTCCTCACCGGGGATCGGGCGTACGCCCCAGCTGCGGTCGCGGGTGCCGGTCCACTCCCCCGCCGTGACGGCGAGCTCCTGGCCGGCGACGCGGATGCTGCCGCTGCAGGTGCCCGCCTGGACGAACCGCCGGCCTTCGAGCAGCAACCGGTTGCCGCGGTACTGGGTGTGGTGCGGCTCCCAGGTGGCGGGAAACGCCGCGGTCCAGGTCAGGTCGTACGCCAGGCCGTCCGGGTCGTCGGGGTCCGCGGCGCAGGTCAGCCGCAGGCGGGCGAGCGGCTCCTCGACGGTGATGGTGAGCGGGCCGACGGTGAGGGCGAGGCGGTCGTCGCCGAGTGCGTCGGAGGCCCGTACGGCGTGCAGCCGGTCGCCGAGGCGGAGGGTGGCGTAGGCGTCGATGACGCCGGTGTTGGGATAGACGCCGAGGCCGGCGATCAGCAGGGCGCGGCCGGAGTGGTCCATGACGTGGAAGATGCACCGGTCGTAGGCGTTGCGGTCGCCGGTGGCGACATGCCGCATGGACAGCGGGACCTGGTGGATCGGGTACTCGTCGAGCGCGATCGGGCGGTCGGGCACGGTCTCCTCCTGGGCGCGCGGTCGGCAGGGCGTCGCCCGGGGTACGGTCCCCGCGGCGGGAGTTGACGGTACGTCAGCTCAGGGCGGACGGCCAGACCCACGGAAATCGTAGGGGTCCAAGCACCCCTTCACCTGTTACCTTTCGGAGTCGATGCCGAACCGATCCCTGGAGCCACGGTGACCTCACGACCTCCTCTGCACTGCCTGCGCTGCGCCCGCGCCGCGGAGGGATTCACCGGCTGCCCGACCTGCGCCGCGGAGGGCATCGGCGTCAATACGATGCCGCCGCTCGCGGATCTGGCCGGTGTGGACCTCGCCGCCTATCCGGGCGGGCCATGGGGCCTGCCCGCGGGGCTGCCGGTGCCCGGTCCGCCGGTCACGCTGGGAGAGGGCAACACCCCGTGCATCCGGCTGCGGAGCGGCCCGGACGGGACCCAAGAGAGCCGTGCCGGCGGGGAGTTGTGGCTCAAGTACGAGGGCGCGAACCCGACCGGTTCCCACAAGGACCGGGCGATGGCCGTCGGGGTGGCCGCGGCGGTGGCAGCCGGAGCCGGCACCGTGGTCGCCGCGTCCTCCGGCAATGCGGGGGCGGCGGCCGCGGCGTATGCGGCACGGGCCGGGCTGCGCTGTGTGGTGTTCACGAACGAGGCGGTGCCGGCGGGGCTGCGGGCCCAGATCGATGCGCTGGGCGCCGAGCGGAGGGTGCACCCGGGCACCACCGCCGCCCGGAACGCGGCGATGGCCCGCGCCGTCGAGGAACACCAGTGGTACCCGCTGACCAGCTACTCCTCGCCCTCGCCGGGCGGGAATCCGTATGCCAACGAGGGGTACAAGTCGGTCGCCTACGAGCTGGCGCGGGACTTCGCCGGGCGGCGGCTGGACGCGGTGGTGGTACCCACCAGCCGGGCGGATCTGCTGGCCGGAGTGGGCCGCGGCTTCCGGGAGTTGGCGGACGCGGGACTGATCGCCCAAGAGCCCCGGCTGGTGGCCGCGGAGCCCTCCGCCGCCGCGCCGTTCACGGCCGCGCTGCGCTGCCAGGACCGCGCGGACCAGGAGCGTACGCGGGTGGCGCACGGGCCGACGGTGGCGTTCTCCCTCGGGGAGGAGCGGCCCTGCTGGCAGGGGCTCGACGCGCTGTGGCGCACCGCGGGCACGGCCGTCGCCCTGGACGACGAGGCGATCACGGCGGAGCACCGGAGGCTGGCTGCGGAGGGCCTGGTCCTGGAGCCGTCCTCCGCCGTCGGGTCCGCCGTGGCGCGGGACCTGGCCCGTACGCCGGGCACGCTCGTGGTCGCGATCGGGACGGCGACGGGGCTCAAGGGGCTGGTGGACTGAGGGCGCGGGCCTGACGGGCAAGGAGCGCGTGGGGCGGCGGGGCGGACCGGAGAGGCCCCGGTCCGCCCCGCCCCCGCTCAGCGCGTTTCGGGGCCCGCGAGATGGCGGGCGATGACCATCCGCTGGATCTGGTTGGTGCCCTCGACGATCTGCAGGACCTTGGCCTCGCGCATATAGCGCTCGGCCGGGAAGTCGAGGGTGTAGCCGTAGCCGCCGAGGAGCTGGACGGCGTCGGTGGTCACCCGCATCGCGGCGTCCGTGCAGAACAGCTTGGCCATCGCCGCCTCCTTGGAGAACGGCAGACCGGCGTCGCGCAGCCGGGCGGCGGTGAGGTAGAGGGCGCGGCCGGCCTCGATCTGGGTGGCCATGTCGGCGAGCATGAAGCGCAGGCCCTGGAAGTCGACGATCGGGCGGCCGAACTGCTGTCGTTCGGCGGTGTAGGCGAGCGCCTCGTCCAGCGCCGCCTGGGCGACGCCGATCGCGCAGGCCGCGATGCCCAGGCGCCCGGAGTCAAGGGCGGACAGGGCGATGGCGAAGCCCTGTCCCTCGTCCCCGAGACGGCGGGAGTCGGGGACACGGACGGCGTCGAAGTGCAGCTGGGCGGTCGGGGAGCCCTTCATGCCCATCTTGCGCTCGGGCGCCGCGGCGCTGAGGCCCTCGGCGTCGCCGGGGACCAGGAAGGCGGTGATGCCATGGGCGCCGCTGCCGCCGGTGCGGGCCAGCACGGTGTAGAAGTCGGCCACGCCGCCGTGGGTGGTCCAGGCCTTGGTGCCCTCCAGCCGCCAGGTGTCGCCCTCCCGGGTCGCCCGGGTGGTCAGGGAGGCGGCATCGGAGCCCGAGGAGGGCTCGGAGAGGCAGTACGCACCGACGAGTCCGCCACCGAGCATGTCCGGCAGGTGTTCGGCGCGCTGCTCCTTGGTGCCGTATCCGGCGAGCGCATGACAGGCGAGGGTGTGCACGCTGACGCCGAGGCCGACGGTGAGCCGGGCGGCGGCGAGTTCCTCCAGAACCTGGAGGTAGACCTCGTAGGGCTGGCCGCCGCCACCGAATTCCTCGTCATAGGGCAGCGACAGCAGTCCGGATTCCGACAGCAGGGTGAAGGTCTCGCGCGGGAAGTGGCCGGCGTCCTCCTCCTCGGCGGCCGTTGGCCTGATCTCGCGCTCGGCAAGCTCACGTACGAGGGTCAACAGGTCGCGGGCTTCCTCCGTGGGCAGCCTGCGGTCCACCGGCCGGGGGCCGTACTCGTTCATGGCGGCGCTCTCCTCCTTGTCGGGCGCTGCGGCGACACGCGCGGGGTGGGCGGCGGCGCCGTTTCATCGTGCCAGGCCGATGATCGCGTTCCGGGTTGCGGAAGGCGATGACCTGCGGCGGTGGCGCTAGGAGTATGCCCGATCGGCGGCCTCGCGTCACGGGTTGATCATCACGGGCTGTGGGAATCCGGCCCCGTACCGACCGGTCAGGAAATTGGTCCGAACCATTGACTCACTGGTCTAGTCCTTCTAGCTTCTCCTCCAACGTTCAACGCGTTCATGCCAATTCGGAACGCAGGTCAGGCTCCACCCTCGCCCCCCTCCGAGGAGACGACATGCTCAGACCGCACCGGATGCGATCACCGCGCAGAGTGATCGCCGCCGCCACCGCGCTGTGTACGGCGGCGCTGGCCGGCACCCTGCTCGCCGGACCGGCCTCCGCCGACCCGGCCGGCGCCCCCGCCGCGCAGCACTCGTCCGCGGCCGCCGCAACGCCGGCGAAGCCCGCCGCGGCGGGCAACAAGGTCGTCGGATACTTCACCAACTGGGGTGTCTACGACCGCAATTACCACGTCAAGAACGTCGAGACATCGGGCTCGGCGGCCAAGCTGACCCACATCAACTACGCCTTCGGCAACGTGCAGGGCGGCAAGTGCGCCATCGGTGACTCCTACGCCGACTACGACAAGGCCTACACCGCCGACCAGAGCGTCGACGGCACGGCGGACACCTGGGACAACGGCGCGCTGCGCGGCAACTTCAACCAGCTGCGCAAGCTCAAGAAGCTGCACCCGGGCCTCAAGGTGATCTGGTCGTTCGGCGGCTGGACCTGGTCGGGCGGCTTCGGCGAGGCCGCCAAGAACCCCGACGCCTTCGCCCAGTCCTGCCTCGACCTGGTCGAGGACAAGCGCTGGGCGGATGTCTTCGACGGCATCGACATCGACTGGGAGTACCCCAACGCCTGCGGCCTGACCTGCGACACCAGCGGCAAGGACGCCTTCACCAAGGTGATGAAGGCGCTGCGGTCGAAGTTCGGCCAGAACAATCTGGTGACCGCGGCGATCACCGCGGACGCCTCGGCCGGCGGCAAGATCGACGCAGCCGACTATGCGGGCGCGGCGCAGTACGTCGACTGGTACAACCCGATGACGTACGACTACTTCGGCGCCTGGGACGCCAAGGGCCCGACGGCACCGCACTCCCCGCTCACGTCGTACAGCGGCATCCCGAAGGCCGGCTTCAACAGCACCGACACCATCGGCAAGCTCAAGGGCCTCGGTGTCCCGGCGGGCAAACTGCTGCTGGGTATCGGCTTCTACGGCCGCGGCTGGTCGGGCGTCACCCAGGACGCGCCGGGCGGTACCGCGACCGGCGCGGCGCCGGGCAAGTACGAGGCCGGCATCGACGACTACAAGGTGCTCAAGGACCGCTGCCCGGCCACCGGCAAGGTGGGCGGCACCGCCTACGCGAAGTGCGGCGACCAGTGGTGGAGCTATGACACCCCGGAGACCATCGGGACGAAGATGGCCTTCAAGGACGCGCAGGGCCTGGGCGGCACGTTCTTCTGGGAGCTGAGCGGTGACACCACCAACGGTGAGCTGATCAAGGCGATCAGGTAGACCTGGCCGGCGCGGAGCCGGGACGGGCGGGAGGCGGTGGGCCTCCCGCCCGTTCGTCGTGCGGGGGTGAGCCCTCCGGCGGCGTCGCCCGGCAGCGCCAGGACAGCCCTCTCCGTTTGCGGCTGCGCGCAGGGTGACCACCGTGACGCCCGTGGGTGACCGGGCGTGCCCGTGGGGTTTACGACCCCGCCCGGTACGAGCACCATCGGCCGTACGGGGAGCAGGAGCCGCATCGGAGAGGTGACACGTGGTCAACCCTTGGCTGGCGATGGAGACCGGAACCGATCCGGTGGAGCGCATCCGCACGGTGCGCCGGGCCCATGCGGCCTTCCTGACCGACGGGACGGTTGCGCCACCGGTCCGCCGGGTGGTCGCCGACTCCTGGCGCCGCTCCGCCGACGCCCACGCCGCGGCGGACGGCGCCGCCCCCATCGATCTGGACGAGGCCACGCTGGGCGCCTACCGGAACGGGCATCCACTGGCCCGCGCGATGCCCGTCTTCCGGGAGCTGCTGGGCAGCTTCGCGCAGGACGGCGCGCATCTGCTGGCCGTCTGCGATCCCCAGGGGCGGCTGCTGTGGGTCGAGGGGCACCGCGGGGTGCGGCGCAGTGCCGAGCGGATGAACTTCGTGGTCGGCGCCCGCTGGGACGAGCGGCACGCCGGTACCAATGCCCCGGGCACCGCGCTCGCCGCCGATCACGCCGTACAGATCTTCGCCGCCGAGCACTACAACCGGCAGGTGCAGCGCTGGACCTGCGCCGCCGCCCCGCTGCACGATCCACGGACCGGACGGCTGCTGGGCGCGGTCGACATCACCGGCGGCGACCATCTGGCGAGCCCGCACAGCCTGGCTCTCGTACAGGCCACCGCACGCGCCGCGGAGGCCCATCTTGCCGCGGACGTACCGGAGTTGGGCGTCTGCCTCGCGGCGCTCGGCCGGGACGAGGCGCTGCTGGTGGTGGACGGGGAGCGGCTGCGGCTCGGCCGCCGGCACAGCGAGATCATGCTGCTGCTGGCCCGGCACCCCGATGGGCTGACGGGCGAACAGCTCTCGGTGCTGCTGTACGGCGAGCGCGAGATGCGCCCGGTGACGTTGCGGGCCGAGCTGTCCCGGCTGCGTCACCTCGTGGGCACCCTGCTGCATTCGCGTCCGTACCGGCTGAGCCGGCCCGTCGAGACCGATCTGTGCGCGGTCGAGGAGGCGTTGGGGGCCGGCGAGCTGCGGGCCGCCGTGGGCGCCTACCGCGGCCCACTGCTGCCGCTGTCGGAGGCGCCCGGCGTGCATCGGCTGCGCGGCGCGCTGGAGGACCGGCTACGGCGTGCGCTGCTCGGCGCACGCGATCCCGGCCTGCTGCGCGAGTGGTCGCACACCCCCTGGGGCGAGGACGACCTGGAGATCTGGGAAGCCCTGGTGGACGCCCTCCCGGAGCGCTCCCCGGCCCGCAGCGCGCCGATGGCCACCGCGGACCGGCTGCGCGCAGCGTACGGCCTGACCGGCGCTTCCCCCCGTGCCGTGCACGCGCCGGCCGCCGCGCATGTCGCAACGTTCACGCAACCTCCGCCGCCCTAACCTGCGCACAACGCCCGTCACACGGGAGTGGCGGGCACCGCGCCGAGAGCGATTGGGAGGCCGCACCATGGCCCGTTACGCCAGCCCGGGTTCCGCCGATGCCGTCATGAGCTATCTGCCCCGCTACGACCACTGGATCGGCGGGGAGTTCGTGGCGCCCGCACTGGGCCGGTACTTCGAGAACCCGACCCCGGTCAACGGGCAGCCGTTCACCGAGGTCGCGCGGGGCACCGCCGAGGACGTCGAGCGGGCCCTGGACGCGGCGCACGCGGCCGCGCCCGGCTGGGCCCGTACGACCGCCGCCGAACGCGCCGCCGTCCTCAACAAGATCGCCGACCGGATGGAACAGAACCTGGAGGCGCTGGCGGTCGCGGAGAGCTGGGAGAACGGCAAGCCCGTAAGGGAGACCCTGGCGGCGGACATCCCGCTCGCCATCGACCACTTCCGCTACTTCGCGGGCGCCATCCGCGCCCAGGAGGGCTCCCTGTCGGAGATCGACGAGGACACCGTCGCGTACCACTTCCACGAGCCGCTCGGGGTGGTCGCCCAGATCATCCCCTGGAACTTCCCCATCCTGATGGCGACCTGGAAGCTCGCCCCGGCGCTGGCCGCGGGCAACGCCGTGGTCCTCAAGCCGGCCGAACAGACCCCCGCTTCGGTGCACTTCTGGATGGGCCTGGTCGCGGATCTGCTGCCGCCCGGCGTGGTCAACATCGTCAACGGGTTCGGCGCCGAGGCCGGCAAGCCGCTCGCGTCCAGCCCCCGGGTCGCCAAGGTCGCCTTCACCGGTGAGACCACCACCGGCCGTCTGATCATGCAGTACGCGTCCGAGCATCTGCGGCCGGTGACGCTCGAACTGGGCGGCAAGAGCCCCAACATCTTCTTCGACGACGTCTCGTCCGCGGCGGACGACTTCCACGACAAGGCGCTGGAAGGCTTCACCATGTTCGCCCTCAACCAGGGCGAGGTGTGCACCTGTCCGTCCCGGGCACTGCTCCAGCGCGGCCACTACCAGGACTTCCTTCAGGCCGGAGTGGCACGTACGGAGAAGATCGTCCAAGGGCACCCCCTGGACACCGACACCATGATCGGTGCGCAGGCCTCCAACGACCAGCTGGAGAAGATCCTCTCCTATCTGGACATCGGCCAGAAGGAGGGCGCCCGCGTCCTGACCGGCGGCTCCCGGGCCGAGCTCGGCGGCGAGCTGGAGGGCGGCTACTACGTCCGGCCGACGATCTTCGAGGGCAACAACGAGATGCGGGTCTTCCAGGAGGAGATCTTCGGCCCCGTGCTGGCCGTGGCACCGTTCTCCGACTTCGAGGACGCCATCGATATCGCCAACGACACGCTCTACGGTCTGGGCGCGGGCGTCTGGACCAGGGACGGCTCCACCGCCTACCGCGCGGGCCGTGGCATCCAGGCCGGTCGGGTGTGGACCAACTGCTACCACGCCTATCCCGCGCATGCGGCGTTCGGCGGCTACAAGCAGTCCGGGATCGGCAGGGAGAACCACAAGATGATGCTGGATCACTACCAGCAGACGAAGAACCTGCTGGTGTCGTACTCGGCGAAGAAGCTCGGCTTCTTCTAGACGCAGAAAAAGGGCGCCTGGCCAGGGCAGATGCCCGGCAGGCGCTCTGTCAGGATGCGGCTGGTGACCTGAGTTGGAGATTCGTCGCTGGTTCGGTATGAGTCGTCCGGGTCCGAAGATTCCGCCGTTGTCGGTGACCGATGCCCAACGGGCTGTACTGGAAGGCTGGGTGCGTCGTCGTAAGACGGCCCAAGCTGGAATCTCCGACTCAAGTCACTAGGACCTGCCGTTTGGCCAGGGCGTGTCGTTCGGATCAGGCCGGATCAGGCGGAAACCCGGTATGCCGGAGCGGCGCAGTCGGCCAAGCTGGGGAGATGCCTCGAAGAATCATGTTCGTGCAGCTCAAAACCGGCCACGGCACCGACCGCGGACCCTCGTGGATCGGGTGGGTGGACTTCTCCAGCACCTGGAAGACGGCCTACTTCCAGGGGCGGACCCTGCGCCGCGGCACGGGCCTCGGCTTGTCCGACGCGAACTTCTACGACGTCGACACCGATGAGGACTTCTGGATCTCCGGGCCGAAACGCGACCGGAGCGACACCCGCTACGGACCGGAAGGGCCGACCGTGGAGGAAGACGCCGCGGACGCCTACCGGACGTTCCTCCAGGGGGCGCCGCTGCCGGGCCGGGAGAACGGCTAGGGTCTGTCGTTCGGATCAGGCCGGGCTCGCGGGTCTGATCCAAACCACAGACCCTGGCCCCGCCCTAAAAGGCGTTGTCCAGCGTCAGGGTGAGCTCGGCGATCCGCCACCCACCGTCGGACCGGCGCAGGCCGAACGTGTAGATCCCGGTCGAGATCATCTGAATGCTCTCGCCGGTGTTCCTCGTCTGCACCAGATAGGCCCGCACCTCAGCGGTGGCGGCGTCCGTCGTCGTGACCACGACATTGCCCAGGTGGTGCAGCACCCTTCCGGTCCGGGCCGGGTGCCCGTCACGGATGAAGTCGAGCACCGCCGCGCGTCCGGCGACCGGGCCGAACACTCCCTGTCCGGGCATCGTAAAGGTCCAGGTGGTGTCTTCGGTCAGGACCGCTTCCAGCTCGGGCACATTCAGCTCGTCCAGGGCGTGGGCGTAGTTCGCCACCGCCTGCTGGAGTTCAGCGATCACGAGACCACCGTCAGCACGATCTTGCCTTGGAGGTGGCCCTGCGCGGCTCGCGTGTGTGCGCTGCCCGCCTCGGGCAGCGGGTAGGTGCTGTCCACCCCGACCTGGAGCTTGCCCTCGTCGAACAGGCGCCCGATCTCGGCGAGCTGGGGGCCGTTGGAACGCACCTGAATGTTCGAGACTGTGATGCCCAGACTCGCCGTCTCTTCCGGGTCGTACTGGGCGAAGAACACCGGAAGCATGGTGCCGCCGCGCTTGAGCACGGTCAGGAAGCGTGAGCTGTCCGGGCCACCGACGGTGTCGATCACCAGGTCGACACCGCTGACCACGTCCGCGGCCTGCGTCCTGGTGTAGTCGATGAACTCATCGGCGCCGAGCTTGCGCAGGAACTGCTCGTGCCGGCCCGAGGCCACCGCGATGACGTGTGCCCCCTTCCATTTCGCCAGCTGCACCGCGAAGTGGCCCACTCCACCGGCGGCCCCGTTGACCAGCACGGTCATCCCTGGCGTGATCGGCACCGGCTGGTGCACCTGGCCGGTGAAAGGAGACGGCACGTCGTGGCCGAGATCAACCAGGTACTGCCAGGCCGTAAGCACGGCCATGGGCGCCCCAGCCGCCTGCACGTGGTCGATACCGGCCGGCTTGTGAGCCAGGTCCGAAGCCCGCGCGGCCACGTACTCGGCGTACGTCCGGCCGTCGAATCCGGGGAACCGCAGCATGCCGAAGACCTCGTCACCGACGGCGAACCCCAGCACGTCCGGAGCGACCGCCTGGACCACGCCCGACATGTCCGTTCCAGGGATCAGAGGGAACTCCAGCGCCGGCCTCATCTCGGCCGGCACGACCTTCATCCCCTCACGCAGGTACCAGTCCGGCGGGTTGATGCCCGCCGCGTGCACCCGGACGAGCACCTCGCCCGGGCCGATCTCGGGAACCGGCACCTCGTCATGCTGCAGAACTTCCGGGCCGCCCGCTTCGTGGAACTGGATCGCCTTCATCGCGCCCGTCGCTTTCTTGGGGAAACGTTGCTCCTTCAGTCAAGGCCCAGGACGGCATGGCCGTCCAAGACCGGTTCGGCAACCTGGTCATTCCGAAACGGCATGACGCGTACGCTGGAAGGGTGAACGATCTCGGACAGGACCTGGAACTGCGGCTGGTGCGCTACTTCACCGTGGTGGCGGCGCACCAGCACTTCGGCCGGGCCGCCGCCGACTTGCACGTGGCCCAGCCGGCGCTGAGCCGCCAGATCCAGCGGCTCGAGAAGTATCTCGGCGCACGACTGCTGGACCGCGTACCCCAGGGCACCCGGCTCACTCCGGCCGGCCAGAGGTTCCTCCCCCGGGCCCAAGCCCTGCTGCAGGCCGCCCGCCAGGCCGAGCTGGCCGTGCGTGAACAAGCCGGGACCGAACGAATCGCCATCGGCTACGTCGAAGACCTGGTGATCACTGCCGCCGTACGGGAACTGCGCCGCCGTTACCCGGACGCCGAGATCGCCACCCGGTACCTGAGCTGCCGCGACCTCGGGGCGTTGTCCGACAAGCGCGTCGACGCCCTGGTCGCGCGGGCCCCGCTGCCGCTCGCCGCCGACGACGTGTTCACCACCCCGCTGTACGAGGAGCCCCGGATGCTCGTGGTCCCGCGTGGCCATCGCTTGGCCGACCGCGCGTCGGTGACCGCGGAAGAGCTGGCCGGCGAGGAGGCGGCGCCGTGCGCGTTCGAGACCGCGGACTGGGCTTCCTACCGGATCCTCGGGGCCGGCGTGCCGCCGATCGAGAGCTACGAGGACAAGCTCGAACTCGTCGCGAGTGGCAGGGCGATCGCCGTGCTACCGGTCGGCGATCGGCGTAGCTCACTGCGTCCCCACCTCGTCACCGTCCCGATCGAGGGCGCTCCCCCCAGCCAGGTCGTCCTGGTCAGCCGCAAGGGCGACCCGAATCCGATGATCAGGAATCTCCGGCTGGCGGCCAAGGCCGTCCTGACCGCCCCGGCAGCCTGACCGGGACCGGCCGACCCGCTTGGCGCTGAACTGCACCAAGCGGTGACGCGCGCCTTGTTCGTCGCGCATCTGCCGGTACCGCTCGGGGTAAGGCTGTGCCGGCTCAGCGTCCGACCCTATGGAACGGCGATCAGCACCTTGGTGAAGCGGCCTGTGTGGTAAGTGCCGGCGACCGCGCCGGAGTGCGAGCGGCACGGCGAGCCGGGCTATGCCTGGCAGCGCGGGCAGGGATGGCGCTCGGCGTCGTCCGCGTCGGGCAGGAGTGCGGTCTGAGGGGCCGTCATGACCCGGATGTCGTCACAAACCATTCCCAGAACATGCCCGGTTCCACTTTGAGTGAGAACGAGTTGTGACAGTGAAACGGTGATCCGGACCGCTTCCACGGGTCGCCCTTGATCTTGCTCCGGGAAAGGGTCGTTTATGACGGCTGCGGGAAGGTTGCGGGGCCGCGTCGCTGACGACTCTGCCCTCGGCTGGGTTGGTTACCGTGACGATCAGGTGTTTGGTCGTGCAAACAGTGCCTGGACGGTTTCGGTGGCCAGCTCGCGCAGCCAGATGTGGGCGCGGTCGTCGTCGTAGCGCTGGTGCCACAGCAGGTACAACGGGACATCGGGCAACGGCAGTGGCAGCGCCAGTGTGGTCAGGCCGAGTTGGTACCGGGCCGCGCGGGTGACCGCGTCGGGAAGGGTCACCACCAGGTCGCTGCCGAGGGCGAGTTGCAGCGCGAAGGCGGCCGTGGGCCCGGCGGCGACGACGCGCCGATCGAGGCCGCGCTTGGTCAGGGCTTCGTCGATCGGGTCGCGCAGGCTTCCGCGCCGCGAAACGGTGAGGTGTTCGGCGGCCGCGTAGCGCTCGAGGCTCATCGGGGTTTCGGTGAGCGGGTGGCCTGGGCGGACGGCGACGACCAGCCGGTCCCTACCGACGAGACGGTGGCGGATGTCAGGGAGTGTCGGCCGGCTGGAGCTGGATTCGAGGTCGATCTCACCCCGGCGCAGTTCGGGGCCGTCCGTGCCGGGTTCTGCGGACAGGCGCAGCCGGACGCCGGGGGCCTGGTGGTGGACGGCCGTAGTCAGGGCGGTGCCGCAGGCGGCGGTCAGGGCGTCGTGCCAGCGCACGGTGAACACCCGGTCCAGAGCTGCCAGGTCGAGTTCTTGCTCCGCGGACAGAAGGTGGTGTGCCTGCTGCACGAGGGCGTGGACCTCGGCGCGCATGGCCAGCGCGCGGATGGTGGGGACCATGCTGCGGCCGGTGCGGACCAGGATCTGGTCACCGGTGGCCTTACGGATGCGGCCCAGGGAGCGGCTCATCGCCGGTGAGGTGACGTGGAGGCGGGCTGCGGCGCCGGCGACACTGCCCTCTTCCAGCAGAGCGTCCAGGGCCGTGAGCAGATTCAAATCCAGTTGCATGGCAGTAACTCTACGAGTGAAAAGCATGCACTTGTTGTTAATCGATGGGCGGCCTACCTTCCAAGTGCGGGGGCGAGACAGACCGCCCGCATCGACAGAACTCAGGGAGCCCACCATGACTACACCCATGCCTTTCGACGCCGGTACGACGCTCATGTCCGAGGTGACCGCCGCGGTGAAGGCCGCCGGCGTCACGCTGCGCGACCGCTACACCCCGCAAGCCCGAGGCGTGAGTCTTGACGAGGTCGTCGATGAGATCCACGCCAACGACGACGCGGTGCTGGACGTGCTGCGCGAACCGCTGCTGCGGGCCCGGCAGGGATCGCAGTGGGCCGAGGACGAGCTGGCCGGCGGCGCGCTCCCGCCCGGGGAGTGGTGGGTCGTCGACCCCGCCGAGGGCAACATCAACCACGTCCACGGCATGGATGACTGGGCCGTCACCGCCACCCTGGTCCGCAACAACCGGCCGGTGCTCACCGTTGTCCACCTGCCGCTGACCGGCGACACCTACACCGCCGTCGCCGGCGGCGGTGCCCGCCTCAACGGCCAGCCCCTGACGGTGTCCGCCAAGACCGATCTGGGCGCCGCGCTCATCGGCACCGGTCAGGCCAAGCCCGGCGAGGACGAGCGAACCTTCCGGCGGATCGGTGACTCCGTCACCGCCATGCTCATCAACGGCCTGGTCGTGCGCGTGTCCGTTCCCGCCACCATGCAGCTCATCCACGTCGCCGCCGGACGCATGGACGCGTTCTGGCAGTTCTCCGACGTCCGCTCCGGCCTGGTCGCCGGCGCCCTGCTGGTCTCCGAAGCCGGAGGAACCGTCACCGACCTGGCGGGCGAAGCCTGGAACACGGGCAGCCGCGACTTCCTGGCCGCCGCCCCCGGCCTCCATGCCGCCGCCCTCAAGGTCCTGTCGCCGATCGCCTGACCGCACACCCCGCACTTCCCACCTGATACCGCAAGGAGTTTCGTCTCATGACCAACATCGGCATCCTGGGCGCCGGCCGCGTCGGGGCCAACCTCGCCAACAAGCTCTTCGCCGCGGGACACCACGTCACCCTCGGCAGCCGGGGCCCGGAAGACACCGCCGCCCGCGCCGCCGGGGTCGCCCCGCAGATCGCCTTCGCCGACCAGCGCACCACCGCCCGCACCGCGGACATCGTGATCAACGCGACACCCGGCGACAGCTCCCTGGACCGCCTCACCGGCCTGCGCACCGAGCTCTCCGGGAAGATCCTCATCGATGTCTCCAACGCCACCCGCGACGCCGACGACGGCCTGCCCGGCGACCTGTGCTACCCCGGCAGCAGCCTCGCCGAGAAACTTCAGCGCGCACTCCCCGACACCCATGTGGTCAAGACCCTCAACACGATGCTGTTCATGGTCATGACCGCTCCCGAAACTCTGGCCACCCCACCGACCGCCTATGTCTCGGGCGACGACGAGAACGCGAAGAAGACCGTCACCGGCCTGCTCGCCGACCTGGGCTGGCAGCCCGCATGGATCGAAGACCTTGGAGGCATCAGCACAGCCCGAGCCACCGAGGCCATGATCCTGGTCGTGCCCCACATCCTGCGCCGACACGGCTTCAAGCCCTTCGCCGTCTCCCTCTCCCGCTGAACCCGCCTCCCGGACCGAAAGAACTGCGCGCCGCGCCATGGCCGCAGCCAGGTCCCGGAGCCCGGTGTCACGCCGGGGCTGCCGCCGTCACGTCCTGCGGGGTGCGCGGGCCGAGGAATGCCTCGTGGATGTCGTCCCGTCGCTCCCAGCGGATCCTCAGCCGCCGGAAGCCGTGCAGCCAGGCGATCGTGCGCTCGACCACCCAGCGGAAGATGCCCAGGCCAGAGGCGTGTTCGACGCCTCGTTCGGCGATGACCGGGAGGATGCCGCGTTGCCAGAGCAGTTTGCGGTACTTGTCGTGGTCGTATCCGCGGTCCGCCAGGAGTGCGTCGGGCCGGCGTCTGGGTCGGCCAACGACACCCGACACGGCCGGGACCTTGTCCAGCAGAGGCAGCAACTGTGTGACGTCGTTGCGGTTTCCGCCGGTCAGCGACACCGCGAGCGGGATGCCCTGGGCGTCGGTGAGGACGTGGTGCTTACTGCCCGGCCGCGCGCGGTCGACCGGGCTGGGTCCGCTTGTGGGCCCCGCCGGGCAGCCCGCATCCCGCAGGCCGTGCACCCGTGCTGCCGTGCCGGGTCCGGTCCGTTTCTCCCGCCAGGCGGTGAAGACCGGCTCGATCAAGGCCCAGCGGGCATCGGACACGTCACTGCGGTACGGACGACGAGCACTCACACACCGAGCAACGACCACCAACGCCACCAATCACGAAATCATCCCGAACTACCCGGCTATCCAGATCAGATGCCCTCTAAGGGCTGACATGCCATCTGCTGCACGTAGCGTGCCGCGCATTCACGCCCGGCCACCTTCCTGAACCTCAGCAGTGGCCGGGGCTACCTCGACCTCACCGCAGGAGCCGGCAACCGACCCACCCGCCTGCGGGCGTCGGCCCGAGGGGGTGACGGGCAGCGAATGCGGGACTGACCGATGTCGGTGCGGCAGGGATCTCCGCACCTGAGCAGAGGTGGTGCGATCTTTGGTTGGTGCAGGTGTCGAGCATCGACGGCAGCGCCGCTCTTTCATGGCATCTCGCTCACTCGGTCGGCTCCTGGCCGGTGAGCAGGTGGAGCAGGCCGGTGGGGGTGTTGTCGCCGAAGATGAGCTGGTGATTCTTGTCGGATTCGGTGGCGAACCGGGCACTGCGGGCAAAGAGAGCCTGCTCGTACTCCGCAAGGGCGGCTTCGATGTCGTCGGAATGTGCGGCGATGGCTTTGCCGAGTTCGGCGCCGTCGAGCATGGCGAGGTTGGCGCCCTCCCCGGCGAACGGTGACATGAGGTGGGCGGCGTCGCCCAGCAGCGTCACTCCGGGAACGCGGTCCCAGCGGTGGCCGATCGGCAGGGCGCTGATCGGGCGCGGGGCGAGGGCGGTTTCCCCGTCAGTGATGAGCGCGGTAAGTTCCGGCGCCCATCCGGTGAATTCTGCCGCGACCTGGGCCGCCGCCGTTTCGGGACTGGCGAGGATGGCGGCGATCCATTCCTGCGGCTTGTTGAGTGCGACATAGGTGTGCAGGCCGGCGCCAGCCTCTCGATGGCCAAGGATCCCCTTGCCGGCCGTGACGGCGAACAGGGAACCGTCGCCGACGACCTTGGCCGCTGCGGGGTGGCGTTGGTCGGCGTCGTACAGGTAGGTCTCGATGAACGACGTGCCGACGTACTCGGGCTCCGCGTCGGAGAGCAGCGGCCGGACTCTCGACCAGGCGCCGTCCGCGCCGACGAGGAGGCCGGTCGTCACGGTCGGCCTGTCGGCGAACGTCAACTCGTGCCTCCCCTCTCCGAGGGGGCGGACACTGCTCACCTTGTGTCCCCACTGGATCGTCTCGTCGGGCAGCGAGTTGATCAGGATTCGACGCAGGTCTCCGCGGAGCACCTCGGGGCGACCGCCCGTGCCGTCGTCGGGCTGGTCCAGCAGGACCGCGCCGTGCTGGTCGAGCACGCGCACGGCCTCGCCGCCTTCGTGGATGATCGCGCGGAACTCGTCGGTGAGGCCGGCCGCTTCGAGGGCGAGCTGCCCGTTGTACTCGTGTATGTCGAGCTGACCGCCCTGCGTGCGGACGTCCGCCGATATCTCGGCTTCGTAGACGGTCGCCGGGATGCCGTGCAGGTGCAGGACCCGGGCGAGGGTCAGGCCGCCGAGCCCGGCGCCGATGATCGTGACGGGAGTGGTCATGGTGGTTTCCCTTTCGGCTGGACACCGCTCTACTGCGATACAGTGTTCGCAGTACCGGCGCCACGATAGCACTACTGCGAACAATGGGCGCAGTAGTGGGAGGGAGACCCGATGGACGACGCTCACACGGTGATCTGGAACCGGCCCGAGCGGGCCGCGAAAGGCCCCGCGCCCTCGCGCACCCGGGCGGAGATCACCGGCGCCGCCATCGCGATCGCCGACGCTGAAGGCATCGAGGCACTGTCCATGCGGCGCGTCGCCAAGGAACTGGGAACGGGCACAGCCTCGCTTTACCGCTACCTGGCATCCAAAGACGACCTGCTCGACCTCATGCTCGACGCCGTAGCGGCCGAAGACGGCGGCCCGCCTGCCCCTACCGGCGACTGGCGCGGCGACCTGCGGACGCTGGCCCATCGCTCCCGGGCCACCATCCACCGGCATCCCTGGACCACCTCCCTCGCGGCGGGGCGCCCATCACTTGGACCGAACTCCCTCGATGCCACCGAACACGCACTCGCCGCCCTCGAACCCCTCGGCTTCGACATCGACGTCATGATCACCGTCGTCAACACGCTGCACGCCTTCGTCCGCGGCTACGCCATCGGCGAGCTCGCCCAGCAGGAAGCCGTCCGACGCTCCGGAGTCGGCATCCAGGGATGGATGGACGCCCACGCGCCCTACCTCGACAGAGTCGTCAAGGCCGGGCGCCATCCACTCCTCGCCCGGGTCATTCGCGATGCCGAACTTCCCCACGCGGCCGACAGCGCCGAGCGCGGTTTTCAAATGGGACTCGAACGACTCCTCGACGGATGGGAGGCCAACCTCCCGGCCCGGCCCTGACGGTCCGGCAGCGCTAACTAGTAGGGCACAGCGGCCGCCCAGCCTCCGACTCCAAGCGCTCCCGACCATTTTGACGCCTGATGCAGCATCAGGCGTTACGTTCAGCTCGCCGCATGACGCACTGCTACCAGCCAGGCACCGACGATCAAGGCGCCTTCCAGGGCAGCGCCGACAACACTGCCCCAGCACTCAGGAAGCTCACGTCAAGGTCCGGACCATGCACGGACCAACGCTCTGCCGACGGCAGTCACAGCTCTCATTTCAGCAGGTCAGCAGAAATGAGAGCGCTGTACCACCAGCAGACGAAGAACCTGCTGGTGTCGTACTCGGCGAAGAAGCTCGGCTTCTTCTAGGCACCCCCGCGAGGGCGCCTGATCCGGACACCATCGGGCGCTCTCGCGGCGCAGCCCTGTCCGATCACAGCGATGTCATGACGTGCTTGATGCGCGTGTAGTCCTCGAAGCCGTAGGCCGAAAGGTCCTTGCCGTAACCGGACTTCTTGTAGCCGCCGTGGGGCATCTCTGCGACGAGGACCATGTGGGTGTTGATCCATACGCAGCCGAAGTCGAGGCGCTTCGACATGCGCATCGCGCGGGCGTGGTCCTTTGTCCATACCGAGGACGCGAGAGCGTAGTCGACACCGTTGGCCCACTCCACGGCCTGATCCTCGTCGGCGAAGGGCTGGACGGTGATGACCGGGCCGAAGACCTCGTTCTGGACGATCTCGTCGTCCTGCTCAAGGCCGGAGACGACAGTGGGAGCGTAGAAGTAGCCCCTGTCACCGAGGCGGTGACCGCCTGCCTCGACAGTGGCGTGCGAGGGGATCCGGTCGACGAAACCGCTCACCAGGGCGAGCTGGTTGGCGTTGTTGAGCGGGCCGAAGAGCACGCCCTCCTCGTCGATGCCACCGGTCTTGACGTCGGCGGCGGCCTTGGCCAGCTCGGTGACGAACTCGTCGTGGACGGCCTCGTGCACGAGGACGCGGGTGGCGGCCGTGCAGTCCTGCCCGGCGTTGAAGAAGCCCGCGGTCGTGACGGCCTCGACGGCCTGCACGATGTCCGCGTCGTCGAAGACGACCACGGGTGCCTTACCACCGAGCTCCAGATGGACCCGTTTGACGTCCTTGGCGGCGCTCTGGGCGACCTGGATGCCGGCACGGACCGAGCCGGTTATCGCGGCCAGGGCTGGAACCGTGTGCTCGACCATCAGCTGCCCGGTGTTCCGGTCGCCGCACACCACGTTGAGCACACCGGCCGGAAGATGCAGCTCCTTCAGTACATCGCCCACGATCCGGGCGAGCAGCACCGTGGACGCGGGGGTGGTGTCCGACGGCTTGAGGACCACGGTGTTCCCCGCGGCGATCGCCGGTGCGAACTTCCATACCGCGGTCATCATGGGGTAGTTCCAGGGCGCGACCTGTGCGCACACACCGATCGGCTCGCGCCGGATGATGGAGGTGAGGCCCTCCGCGTACTCCCCCGCCGCCTTGCCCTCCAGCAGGCGCGCCGCGCCCGCGAAGAAACGCAACTGGTCGACCATGGGAACGATCTCTTCGGTCCTGGTCACGGCGCGGGGCTTGCCGGTGTCGCGGCACTCCGCCTCGACCAGCTCCTCGGCACGTGCCTCGACGGCGTCCGCGATTTTCAGGAGCAGCCGCTGCCGGGTGCCGGGGGCGGAGTCGCGCCACACGGCAAAGGCCGCAGCCGCGGCTGTCATCGCCGCGTCCACGTCCGCCGGCCCCGAGAGCGGTGAACTCGCATAGACCTCACCGGTGGTGGGGTCGAGTACCGGCAGCGTACGGCGGTCTTTCGCGTCGACGAATGCTCCGTCGATGTAATTGCGCAGCACCTGGATTTCGCTCACGACGTTCTGTGCTCCTCGTGGCTCGGGAATCGTGGCAGGGGGAATGGGCGATCTGAGGGAAAGCACTGTCGGCAGATCTGTGCTCGGGCCGGCTGGACGATGGCGCTGACGCGGCGTCCCAAGGGGTGGGGGGACGCGGTGCGACTACGTTCCGGTCGTGCCGGGGCGAGGGGGCGACCCGGACGATGCGGAAAGGGCTGAGGACGACGCTATCCGTCACCCGACCAGCCAAGAAGTGGTGAATTCATCCATGATCCCGCCACCTCAATGGATGGTTTGCACACTGTCTGCGGGCGTTGACGCGCAGCGGACATGGCCATACTGTCGCCCAGCGGTCGCCGGGCTGGCGCAGACCGCGTGTACCGGCTCGTTGCCCTTTCCGCGGGTCGCCTGATCATGGCGGCGGATGTCAACGAGTTCCGGAATGTCATTTGCCATTGACGACGGTGGTAATCCGCAGGCCACACTCCGGCCTGTTCCCTCATGGCACATCGCAGTTCGCAGAATTCCCACTTTCCCCCCCGGGGCTGATTCCTGCCGCGCCCCTTCATTGCTGGAAAGGCATGCCCACCATGAACGCGCAGTCACCCAGAAGCACGAGCCGCCGGTCGATCCTGCGGGCGGCCGGAGCCTCCGCGCTGGCGGCACCCCTCGCGGGGAGTCTGCTCACCGCGTGCAGCACCAAGTCCACCCCTTCGGCCAAGCCGAACACCACGGTGACCGTCACCTCCTACGGCGGCTCGTACAACGACCAGCTGACCAAGACCCTGCTCAAGCCGTTCGAGAAGAAGTCCGGTGTGCGCGCGTCACTGCTGGCCAACACCAGCCTCGCCGGCCTCAAGGCCCAGGTGCAGTCCGGCGACGTCCAGTGGGACCTGGTGGAGCTGACCGCACCGGAGTACCTCCAGGCCGTCGACGAGGGGCTGTTGGAGAAGCTGGACTACGGCGTCATCAGCGACAAGGGGCTGCCGTCGTACGCGAAGGCCAACTACGGCATCAAGTACCTGAGTTTCCTGTTCGTGATGGCCTGGGACCAGAGGCACATTCCCGACGCGCAGGCGCCCAAGGACTGGGAGCAGTTCCTGGACCAGGGGCGCTACAAGAGCAAGCGTTCCGTCTATGCGCAGTTGTCCGACAGCTCGATCCTGGAGGCCGCACGGCTCGCCGCGGGCGTGCCATTGGACAAGATCTACCCGCTCGACGTCGATGCCGCCCTGAAATACCTGGCACAGCACCCCGGGCGCGACAAGCTGATCTACCACACCGCCAACCAGGAGCCGATCCAGCAGCTGACCTCGGGTGAACTCGCGCTCTCGACCAGCTTCAACAACCGGATCAGCGCCGCCCGCAAGGACGGGGCAAAGCTGAACTTCTCCGCCAGGAACAGTGTCGTCGCGGGCGACTACTTCGTGGTCCCAAAGGGCGCCAGGAACAAGGAGGCGGCCTTCCGGCTCCTTGACTTCATGAGCAACGACGCCGCAGCCGGCGCCGACTTCATGCTGACCACGAACCTCACCCTGGCCAACACCCCGTCCCTCGCCAAGCTGCCTGCCTCGGTCGCCGACTCCCTGCCCACCAGCCCCAAGCTGGCGGACTCCGTCCTGGTCCGCGACGACGCCTGGTGGGCCAAGAACCTCAAGGCGACAGAGCAACGCTTCAAGCTGTGGCAGGCGGGCAGCTGATGACGTCCACCGAGACGCCTGCCGCGGCCTCCGCATCCGCAGGCACCGCCGCGCCGCGTCGGCGCAGGCGCCCGCGCGGCGCCTGGTTGCTGCTGCTGGCGCCCGCACTCGCCTTCAACGCCGTACTCTTCCTGACGCCTCTAGGCAAACTGGTGGCGGCGAGCACCCACGACCACGCCTACCAGCGCGTGCTGAAGGACCCGCTGGTGTCCCGGTCGCTCCTCAACACCTTCGAGATCAGCGGGCTGTCCACACTCGCCGCGGTCGTGCTCGGCTACCTGCTGGCCATGGTGATCTGGCGGCGCGGCCCGCTGGCGCGGGTCGTCCTCTTCGCTCTGGTGCTGCTGCCCTTCTGGACGGGCGTCCTGGTGAAGAACTTCGCGTGGGCGGTGCTCCTGCAGGACAGCGGTCTGGTGAACACCGCACTGCAGGGGCTCGGCCTCACCGACGCCCCGCTGGGCCTGCTCCACAACCGCTTCGCCGTCGTGGTCGGCATGGTGCACTATCTGCTGCCGTACGCCGTCTTCCCGATTTTCGCGGCCCTGTCCGCGATCGACAACCGGCTCGAACTGGCCGCCCGGTCACTGGGGGCGGGCGAGACGTCGGTCTTCCGGCGGATCATCCTGCCCCTGACGGTGCCGGGGGTCTCCGCCGCGGGTCTCCTGGTGTTCATCATCAGTACGGGGTTCTTCATCACACCCGTCGTGCTCGGCGGCCCCGGCGACATGATGATCGCCAACCAGATCGATTTCTACGCACATCAGTTGACCGACTTCGCCGGTGCGTCGGCGCTCGCGCTGCTGCTGACCGTCGTCGTCAGCGTGCTCGTCGCCGTGTACCAGCGGATCCTTCGCGCAGGAGGCGAATATGAGGCTCACTAGACCTCGGCATGTGTCCTCGCTGATCGCCTCGGTGCCGGTCTTCGTCTTCCTCGTGGTGCCGACGCTGATTGTGCTGCCGGTGGCGTTCACCGGCAGCCGCTACATCACCTTCCCGCCCAAGCAGTTGTCCACGGAGGCGGTCACCGGGTTCTTCGGCGACCAGGCGTGGATGGCTGCCCTGTCCGCGAGTCTCCAGGCGGCCGTTGTCGCGGTGGTGATCGCGGTAGTGGTCGGGGGGACGGCAGCCGTGGCGCTGCACGGGCGGGCGTTTCCCGGGAAGGCGGCGGTGACGGGCCTGCTGCTCGCACCGATGATCGTGCCCCCGGTGGTGATGGCACTGGCGTTCTACCAGTTCTTCATCTCCCTGGGCATGGTGGGGACGGTCCTGCCGATCGGCCTCGCCCATGCCGTGATCGCGGTGCCGTACGCCTTCCTCACCGCGCGGGCCAGCCTCGCCGGGCTGAATCCGGCGCTCGTCCGCTCGGCGAGCAGCCTGGGCGCGGGAGCCTTCTCCGTCATGCGGTTCGTCTACCTCCCGGTCATCCGGCCGGGGCTCGTCGCGGGGGCCCTGTTCGCCTTCGCCGTGTCCATCGACGAGACGGTCATCGCGCTGTTCCTGCAGTCCCCGGACGCGACGACGCTGCCGGTGAAGATGTTCACCGACATCCAGTACAACCTGACCCCGAAGATCGCCGTGTCATCGGCGATGTTCGTCACCGTCGCCACGCTCGGTCTGCTCGTCCAGGTCTGCTTCACCATCCGCCGCCGCTCCGTCGCACGGCTGCTCCCCTTGACCACCCCCGAACAGACAGGGTGAACCATGACGACCACGACCACACGGCAGGCATCCGCCTCGACTCCCCGTGAAGAGCACCGTGGCGCCATCGAGTTGCGGGGCGTCCGCAAGACGTACGGCGACATCACCGCCGTCGACGATCTCGATCTGTCCGTCGAGCCCGGCGAGTTCGTGACGCTGCTCGGGCCGAGCGGCTCCGGCAAGACCACGACGATGATGATGGTCGCCGGCTTCGAGGAACTCACCTCCGGCACCGTGCTGATCGACGGCGAACCCGTGGACCGGCTTCCCCCGAAGGACCGCAACCTCGGCGTCGTCTTCCAGAGTTACGCCCTGTTCCCGCACATGAGCGCCGCCGAGAACGTCGAGTTCCCGTTGCGTATGCGGGGGGTCCAGCGCGGCGAGCGGCGCAGGCGCGCGGAAGGGGCACTCGCCCGCGTCGGACTGGCCGGGCTCGGCGACCGTCGTCCCCGGCAGATGTCCGGCGGCCAGCAGCAGCGGGTCGCGCTCGCCCGCGCCCTGGTGTTCAACCCGGCCGCCCTGCTGCTGGACGAACCGATGGCCGCTCTGGACAAGCGTCTGCGGGAGCAGATGCAGGACGAGGTGAAGACACTGCAGCAGTCACTCGGTATCTCCGTCCTGTTCGTCACCCATGACCAGGACGAGGCCATGTCCATGTCCGACCGGATCGTGGTCATGCGCGACGGCAGAATCGTGCAGGAAGGTGCCCCCGAGGACGTGTACGCCCATCCGCGTACCGACTGGGTGGCCAACTTCCTCGGCGACACCAACCTGCTGCCCTGCACGGTGCTGGAACGCAGGGACGGCGAGGCCGTCGTCGACCTCGGCGCCTGGGGAGTCGGCCGGGTACGGGACCGTGGGGCCAAGGGCGATGCGTACGCGGTCTCGGTCCGGCCCGAGCATCTGCGGTTCGTCGACGTCGACCGCACCGAGAACCGCGGCTCCGGCCGGCTGCTGTCGTCCACCGGCCTCGGCGCCACGATCCGTCACCGACTGCACGTGGGCGGCCAGGACGTGGTCATGCGCGAACTCGGCACGGGCTCGGGCGCGACCGGCGACCTCGACACCGAGGTGACGGTCGGGTGGTCACCGGAGGAGGCACAGCTGCTCGTACTGGAGTAGTGAGGGGGCCGCGGGGCCGCCGGCTGGGTGTCGTGGTGGATCGCCGTGGCCGCGGCCCGTGCCCGTCGTCGTCACTTTCGGTGGGTCGAGGGCGCGTTGGCGGTCTCCTCCGGGCGGCTCAGGTAGCCGCGCATCACGTGAGGGCCGCGCACCACCACCTCACCGGTCGCCCCCGCCGGCAGGATCCGGCCCTGCGGATCCATCACGGCGACCTGCCGGCCGGGGAGCGGCCGTCCGACCGTGTCGGGCCGTAGGCAGTCCGGCAGTTCGGCAGTTCGGCAGTTCGGCAGTTCGGCCGGCATCGAATAGATGGCCGGGACTGTGGAGAGGCAGGTCGTTGGCAACTGCTCGGGGGGCGTTCGGAGTTCACCAGCCGTCCCGCAAGGCCACCGATTTGACCGTACCCCCATAAGCCAATTTGGCCGGGGAGCCGCATCGACCCCGAACCGTAACGCCCAACGGACTTACGGGCGTTCCGACCAGTCGGTATCGTGCGCCGCCGGAACCCCTCCCCGTTCACCTCCACGGATGCGAGCCGTGATGGAAGGCCAGGCGATGACATACGCGGATGACAACCGGTACCCGCCACCAGCACCAACGGCATGGCCGCTGCCGCACACCGAGCCCCAGTCGTACGGATACGGCGCCGCTCCGTACGACTCGTACGGGCAAGCCCCTCGGCACGAGCCGTACGCCCACGCGCCCCCTCGGCGCAGTGCCGACCTCGCCGCCCTCCGCTCGGCCTACCGCCTGCTCCGTCGGGTCTCCACGCTCACCGCGCTCGGCTCCTTCGTGGCGTACGTGGTGCTGTCCTGCTACGTGCCGGACCTGATGGGGTCCAAGATTGCCGGAGAGCTGAGCCTGGGCATGGCCCTGGGGGTCCTCCAACTCGTCGTCACCTTCGCGGCGGTCCTCTGGTATGGCCGCAGCGCACGACGCTCCGTGGACCCGTTGGCGCAGGCAGTCAGGAAGCGGGCCGCCCGGGCGGCTGGGGGCGCCGGGGTGGCGAAATGAACGACTTCAGCTCCGGGACACAGGTCACCGTCCTGGCCCTGTTCACCGCACTGGTCACGTTCACGTTGTTGATGTGCGTGATGGCGGGACCGGACCGCGACGACCTGACGAACTTCTATACCGGCTACCTCTCGCTCACGCCGCTCAAGAACGGCCTGGCGATCGCGGGCGACTACATTTCCGCTGCCACGGTGCTGAGCACCACCGGCATCATCGCACTCGCGGGATACGACGGCTACGTGCTGGCGGTCAGCACCGCTATGTCGATGGTGCTGCTGATGTTCCTGCTGGCCGAACCCCTGCGCAACGCCGGCAAGTTCACCATGGGCGACGTCCTGGCCCGCAACATGCCCGGGCGGGCCGTCCGTGTCGCCTCCTGCGTGGTGACGCTTTCGGCGACCCTTCCCTTCCTGGTCGTCCAGCTCTCCGGGGCCGGGTCGCTGCTCACCTTCATCCTGGGCATCCCGCACATGGCAGGCGCCAAGACGGCCTGCATCGTCATCGTCGGCAGCCTAATGATCATTTACGCGGCGATCGGCGGTATGAGAGGCACCGCGCTCATTCAGATGATCAAGATCGTACTCCTGCTCGGCACCAGCGCCGTCGTCGCCGCCCTGGTACTGAACCGCTTCGACTGGAGCCCGGGCAACGTGCTCAGGGCCGCCCAGCACGGCAGCGGCGCGGGCCCTGCCTTCCTCCAGCAGGGCCTTCAGTTGGGCACCTCGGCCGCTAACCGTCTCGACTTCGTCAGTCTCCAGATCACCGTGGTCCTCGGCGTGGCCTGCCTGCCCCACATCACCATGCGTCTGTACTCCGCGCAGGACGTGCCGGCCGTGCGTCGTTCCATGTCGTGGGCGGTCGGTACGGTCACCTCGTTCTGTCTGCTCGTGATCATCATGGGCACGGGCGCCGCGGCGCTGGTGGGATCGCAGGACATCACCGCGGCCGACCCGCAAGGCAGGACGTCGGTGCTCATGCTGTCGCGGGCGCTCGGAGGGGATGCCGCCTCCCCGGGTGCGACGATTCTCTACTCGGCCATGGCGGGCATGGTGTTCCTCACCCTCCTGTCGTCGGTCGCGGGGATGACCCTGGCCGCAGCCTCGTCGCTCGCCCACGACCTGTTCGCCCATGCGGCGCGGCGGGGACGGGCCGAGCCGCGTACGGAGATGACGGTGGCGGTGTGGACGAGTGTGGCCGTGGGCACCCTCGCCATCGGGCTCTCCGTCCTGGTCCAGGAGTGGGACATCGGCGTGCTGACCACTCTGGCAATCTGCATAGGGGCATCGGCGGTGGCACCCGCGCTCACCTACTCCCTGTTCTGGCGGGGATTCACGCGCACCGGTCTGCTCGCCGCCCTCTACGGCGGCGCGGCCTGTGCGCTGCTGCTGATGGTCTTTTCCCGGGCCGTTTCGGGCACGCCGTCCGCCGTCTTCCCGGACGCCGACTTCGACCTGTTCCCCATGCGCTCCACCGGTCTGGTCTCCGTCCCGTTCGGCTACCTGGCAGGCTGGCTGGGCAGCCTTCTGGACCACCGGCGCCGTGCCGCCGACAGCCGCGAGACCCGGCGGCTGTACAAGGAGAACGAGGCACGGCTGCTCGCCGCAGCCGAATGACCCGCACCGCCACCCGTGTCCCGATCCTGCCCCGAGAACCTGATCACGGCCTGGTCGGCGGCCATGGAACCGGCTCGTGCCGTGCTGCCACGGGTTTCACGGCGACATGGTGCACGTCCAGCAGCCGGCCACCGGGTAAGTCTCGTCGGACGCCCGCTCAGGCGGGATCGGTTCACGGTGTCGGGTGCGCTGCGGCCGGCTCATGGCCTACGACGGGCCGATGGGCGTACCGGCCAGTGGCTGTTCGGTCCACACGGTCTTGCCCCAAGGATGCGGGCATAGCGGGTACAGCCGCCCGCATCCTTGGGGCAACAGGACCGGCCACAGCCCGACGACACCTCTCGCCCAGATCCCCGGCACCGGGTGCCGCGCCAGGGCAACAGCGGCCACGGGTGTACGTGTTGCAGGTACGTCTCCTCCAGATCCCGCATGTCTGCGACGGCGGCGCCCGCAACGGCCGCGTCCCACCACTGGACGGTCGCCGACCTCTCCCCGAGCGCACAGCCCCGCAGGCCCCCACGTCAGATCCCGGCTTCGCCTGCGATGCGACATGCTGTGTCCACGAGCGCATCGACGCGTTCCACGGTGGGCGTGCCTGTCGCGCTCCTGTTCCTCGGTTCGTCGATCGCTCGCCTCATCACGCCCTCGGCGATCACGGCCACCTTCCACAGGCCCAGCACGTGCCAGAATTTCAGGACTGCCGGGTCCCGGCCCGTTTCGGTCAGGTACACCTGAGCGAGCTCGGCACGGTCCGGGAAGCCTTCGAGGACGGAGGCGGCGAATTCGCCCCCGGTCTCCTCCTCCCCCTGTTCCGGCCAGTACGCCAGCAGGCTGCCCATGTCCGCCAGCGGATCCCCCAGCGTCGACAGCTCCCAGTCGAGCGCCGCGGTCACCTCACCGCTGTCGTAGGAGGTGATGACGTTGCGCAGATGGAAGTCGCCGTGTACGAGGGTCAGTTCGCGCTGCTCGGGGACGGCCCCGAGAAGGCGCCGGGTGAGGTCGTCGAGCGCGGGCAGCTCGCGGGTCCTGGACTTCTCCCACTGGCCCGACCACCGCTTGAGCTGACGCTGTGCATACGGCTTGTGGCTGGCCAGACCGGTCAGCCCGGTCGCCTCCAGATCGACCGCGTGGATCTTGGCAAGCGTCCGCGGCAACGACATCCCGATCGCCCGGCGGCGCTCGGGCGTCAATGACTGCGCGATCGACATCCTGTCGACGACCTGGCCGTCCACGAACTCCATGAGCAGCAGCGGGACGTCGGTCACGGCGGGATCATCGGTCAGCCCGAGCACCCGCGGGGTCGGGACGGCAGTGCCCTCCAGCGCGGTCAGAATCCGCGCCTCGCGGGCCACGTCGTGCGCCGACGCCAGGAGGTGGCCCAGCGGTGGGCGCCGCAGCACCCACCTGCGGTCGCCCTGGTCCCGTACCAGGTAGGTCAGGTTCGACTGGCCCAGCCCGATCCGGTCGAAGACAAGCGGCCCGGCGAAGTCGACGCCGAGGGTTTTGAACCAGCTGCGCACCGCCCCGGCGTCGATTCCGGCGATGTCCGCGCTACACACCGGTGCCGGCTCCTTGCCTGAACGGGAGCGCGTCACCGAGGAGTTGCCCGCCGTCGATCACCATGGCCTCGCCGGTGATCCAACTCGCGGCGTCCGAGACGAGGAAGGCGACCGCCGAGGCAATGTCGGCGGGCTCCCCTATGCGCCCAAGTGCCGTCGAGGCAGACACGGCCTGCTCGTGCTCCTGCCACAGGGCCTCGGCCAGCTTCGTGCGCACCACTCCCGGTGCCACCGCGTTGACGCGAACCTTCGGCGAGAGTTCCAGGGCCAGTTGCTTGGTGAGATGGATGAGCGCGGCCTTCGACGCGTTGTACAACCCGATGTTCGCCTCGAAGGCCATGCCGCCGACCGACGCGGTATTGACGACCGCCCCGCCGTGCTCGCCCATCCAGGCCCGGGTGGCCAGGCCCGTCCACAGGACGGGAGCCCACAGGTTCACGTCGAAGGTCTTGGCGAACCGACCGTGATCCTGGTCGATGACCGGCCCGAAGGCCGGATTGGTCCCCGCGTTGTTGACGAGGATGTCCAGGCTGCCGAAACGCTCAAGCGTCAGCTCCAAACAGCGCCGGGCCGCCTCTTCGTCGACCGCGTGCGCACCGACGCCGAGGGCTGTGCCCCCGACCTGGGCCGCAGCGGCGTCCGCCGCCTCCTGGGACCGGGAGGTGAGGACGACATTTCCACCGGCGGCGGCGATGGCCTGGGCGATCGCCAGCCCGATACCGCGCGAGGCGCCGGTGACGACGGCGGTGCGACCGTTGAGATCGAGTCCTGCCATCTCAGTTCACCGCTGCCCTGTGGCTGCCGGCGGTGCCCGTGCCGTTCGCCGCCGGGGTGGCCGGGTCGCGGTACTGCCGCAGTTCCTGTTTGGCGATGGCCCGCTTGTGGACCTCGTCGGGACCGTCTGCCAGCCGCAACGTCCGCAGATGCGCGTACATCATCGCCAACGGGAAGTCCTCGGTCACTCCGGCTGCCCCGTGCACCTGGATCGCGCGGTCGATGATCTTCAACGCGATGTTCGGGGCGGCCACCTTGATGGCCGCGATCTCGGTGCGCGCTTCCTTGTTCCCGACCGTGTCCATCAGGTACGCGGCCTTGAGCGTGAGCAGGCGGATCATCTCGATGTCGATACGCGCTTCCGCGATCCAGTCCTGGATGTTGGCCCGGTCGGCAACCGGACTGCCGAACGTCACCCGGGACTGCGCGCGTCGGCACATCAGCTCCAGCGCCCGCTCGGACGCACCGATCGCCCGCATGCAGTGGTGGATACGTCCGGGCCCGAGCCGGGCCTGGCTGATCGCGAAACCCTCACCCTCGCCCTTGAGTACGTCCGTGGCCGGCACCCGGACGTCGGCGAAATCGATCTCGGCGTGCCCCTCACGGTCCTGGTAACCGAACACCGGCAGCCCGCGCAGCACCGTGATCCCGGGGGCGTCGATCGGGACGACCATCATCGACTGCTGCCGGTGCGGGGCAGCGAGGGGATCCGTCTTGCCCATGACGATGAGCACCTTGCAATTGCGGTGCAGAGCATTGGACGCGAACCACTTACGCCCGTTGAGCACGTAAGTGTCACCGTCGCGCTCCATCCGCAACTCGATATTGGTGGCGTCGGAACTGGCGACACGCGGCTCGGTCATCGCGAAGGCCGAGGCCATCGTCCCGTCGAGCAGGGGCTTGAGGTACTTCTCCTTGTGCTCGTCGCTGCCGAACAGCGTGAGCACCTCCATGTTGCCGGTGTCGGGAGCGTTGCAGTTGCACGCCTCGGAGGCGAGGTGACTGCGGCCCATGATTTCCGCCAGCGGCGCGTACTCGAGATTCGTCAGCCCCGGGCCCCACTCCGGGTGCGGGTGGAAGAGGTTCCACAGTCCGCGCTTACGCGCCTCCGCCTTGAGTTCCTCGATGACCGGCGGCTGGAAGTGCGGGTCACCCGACGCGCGCATCTGCTCGTCGTAGACCGTCTCAGCGGGGTAGATGTGCGAATCCATGAACTCGAGCAGATCCGCCTGGTATTTCTTGGCGCGGTCCGACATCTCAAACAGGGACATCTGAACTCCTGACAGGTAGGGAAGGAAAACTCGGTGGGCGCTTGTCGAGGTGACTGGCCACGCCTTCGACGAAATCGGCCCCGCGGAAGGACTGGAGCATGACGCTTTCCGCCCGGGTCACGGAATCGGCGTAGGTGCCGTCCGCGTCGGCCTGCAGTTGGCTCTTGATGGTGGCCATCGATGCCGGGGAGCAGCGCGTCGCCAGCTCGGCGGCGTAGGCGACAGCGGCGTCGACCACACTGCCGGTGGGGACCAGATGGTCCAGGAGTCCGATACGGAGTGCCTCCTCGGCGTCCACCATGCGACTCGACAGCAGCAGGTCCGTTGCCCGGCTGTGCCCCACCAGCCGGGGCAACAGCCAGGAGATCCCGTACTCGGCGATCAGCCCGCGCTGTGCGAACGCCGTGGTGAACCGCGCAGCGGGCGAGCCGAAGCGGATGTCGCAGTAGAGCGCCTCCACCATGCCCAGGCCCGCGGCCACCCCGCCCACCGCACCGATCAGCGGTTTGCGCAGGGCCAGCGGCACATCGCGCGGCCGGCGCCGCGCCCTGTCCGCCTCGGACACCTCGGACACCTCGCCGACCGCCTGCAGCCGCTGGAGGTCGGCGCCGGCGCAGAATCCGCGTCCAGCGCCGGTGACCACGACCGCGCGTACGCCCGGGTCGTCTTCGGCGGCGTCGAGCAGTGTGAAGTAGCGGTCTTCGAGTTCGTCGGTCCAGGCGTTCAGCTTGGCGGGCCGGTTGAACGTGAGCACCAGCACGGGCCCCCGGTGTTCGGCGAGGACGAGCTCGTCCGTCGCGCCGGTCATGCCTGCGCCAGCAGGGAGCTTTGATAGCGGCGCATCCCACGCAGCCACCGGTCGTAGTCCGTGCCCTTCTGCCGGTACATCTCCAGAACGTCTTCGTGCGGCAGGATCAGGAAGCGCTCGTCCTCGATTGCGGCGAGCACGGCGTCGGCGACCTCGGCCGGTTCCAGGACGTCACCCGCGGACGTGACGGCCTGCGTGGCCGCTCTCCCCAGGGCGTCCCCGGAGTCCTTCCCAGAGGTCAGCATCCTGGTGTTCACCCCCATCGGGCACAGACAGCTGACATGGACCCCGCGATCGCCATAGGTCACACTCAGCCATTCGGCGAATCCGACGGCCGCGTGCTTGGTGACGGCGTACGTGGCGGAGCCGATCTGGGTGAGCAGCCCGGCCGCCGAGGCGGTGCTGACGAAGTAGCCCTCGCCGCGATCGAGCCACTGCGGCACGAGCAGTTGTGCCGCACGGATGTGGGCTCGCAGGTTCACGTCGATGGACAGGTCCCAGGCCTTCTCGCTCGCGTCGAGGCCGGTCGCCCCGCCGATGCCCGCGTTTGCGAAGTAGAGATCGACCGGACCGAACGCGCTCTCCGCCAGGTCGACCAGCCGTTGGATCTGGGCGGTGTCCGACACGTCCGCGCCGGCGCTGACGGTACTGCCCGGATGGTCGGCGTTGACTCTCTCCGACACCGCCCGCGCGGTGTCCGCGTCGAGGTCTGCGACGACGACCCGGGCACCCTCGCGAACGAGCCGCGCGACCAGCGCGCCGCCGATGCCGCCACCACCACCGGTGACGATGGCAACTCTTTGTGCAACATTCACAGCGAACCCTCTCTGTGGCGGGGCGTGCGGTCCAGGGGCACAGCCCCGAGGACCGCGGACTCCCCCTCTGTATAGTTGAACCCGGCGTCAAGTTCAACTGTTGGGTAATGGGACGCCCCGACGCAAAGCAAAAACGAGTCAACGCCTCCGCCAGACGCGAGAGATGGCCACTCGGCCGCGAGCGCCCAGCCGCGAGGCCGCTGACGGGCGCCATCGCGCACGCCGGAGACGGCACCGGCGGATCAGGGTGAATGAGTCAGGGATCGAGCGTGAAGGCTCGCGCAGGCCGGTCCTCGTCGCCGATGCGAGCGTCAGGATCCAGGATCGTCGAACGGCCGTAGGCGGCAGGCTCCACCCCGGCCGGCGCTACTGCGGATCAGCGGTGGCCGGGGAATCGCAGGGCGTTCGCCCAGAGCCGGGTGACCGTGGACACGAGTTCCTCGAAGGCCACCGGCGTACCTTCTCCTTGCCTTTCGCCGAGCACGAAGGCGTTATTGGCCATGACGCTGACCATGCCCGACAGCGCACGGGAGGCCATCATCGGATCGACCTCACCGTCTGCGACACCACGCGCCTGCAGGTCGGCGATGCCACGGGCGTTTCGGCGGATGAACGCATCCGCGCGCCGCCTTCGGAACTCATGGAACTCCGGCTCCACTTGTGCGACCTGCTCAAGCAGGCCCATCAGCTTCGCGTTCCGTTTGTAGGCCTCGAGATACGCGCGATTGCTCGCCTCGAGTACCGCATACGGATCATCGGTACTCTGCACCCGGCCCATGCCGGGGTGCATCATGTCCTCCTGCGCCTCCAGGAGGACGGCGGCAAGCACCTCTTCCTTGTTGGCGAAGTAGGTGTAGAAAGAACCCGTCGCGCAGCGAGCCTCTTTGGCGATGTCGGCCAGGCGGGCGTCAAGGTAGCCGTCCCGCTCGAACACCGTCCGCGCAGCCTTCACCAAAGCGGCGCGGGTACGCGCTCCGCGCTGCGTCGTCGGTGGCTCGCGCAGTGCCGAGAAAGGCGCCACCGGCGGCGCCTTCTCGCTGTAATTCTCCTCGGGCGCAGTAATGTCCATCCCCAAAAGGTTACTTGAATCCGACGCCAGAGTCATAAATGCGCAAGGTGCGCGCGGGGCTCGCTGACAACGGCACTCAGTTGTCCGGTGCGGCTGCGGCACTCCCGCTGTAGCCGGCCCTTCCCCTCGGCGTACTCACCGGAATTCAGTACCGGCGGGCGGGTACGTCGCCGAGTGCGGGATCGCGGGTCAGCTCCGTACGGTCGATGGAACGCTTGAGGATCTTCCCGCTCGGGCCCTTGGGCAGCGCGTCGACGAAGCGGATGATGCGCGGGACCTTGTAGGCGGACAGTCGCTCTCGTGCCCAGCTCGACACCTCAGCGGCACCCATCGCCGACCCTGGCCGGGTGGCGACGAGCGCGGCGACCTCCTCGCCGTAGTGGTCGTCGGGAACGCCGATCACGGCTGCCTCGATGATGTCCGGATGCTCGTAGAGAACCTCCTCGACCTCACCGGGGTAGACGTTGTAGCCGCCGCGGATGATCAGGTCCTTGATCCGGTCGACGATGCGCAGGTCGCCGTCCGTATCGGTTTCGCCCAGGTCGCCGGTCCGGAACCAGCCGTCGGGCGAGATCGCCGCGGCGGTGTCCGCGGGACGGTTCCAGTAGCCGCTCATCACCGTGGGTCCCTTGATATGGACCTCGCCGACAGTGCCGGGCGGGCACTCGTTACTGTCGATGTCACGCACCTGGACCTGCAGCCGCGGAACCGCCCGGCCGGTGTACCCGGTCTTGCCGCCGCGGTCGACGTCGTTGAAGGTACCGAACGCGGTGGTCTCGGTGAGCCCATAGCCTTCGAGAATGGTGCAGCCGAACCGGGTCTCGAAGGCTCGGGCAATCTCCCCGGGCAGCGACGCTCCGCCGGAGACGGCGATACGGAGCCCGGCGAAGTCCGCCGGGTTCGCCTCACCTGACGCGTGCAGCATCGCGTTCCACATGGTCGGTACGCCGGCCATGATGGTGAGTTGGTCGCGGCGCAGCATCTCCAGCATCGACGCCGGGTCGAAGCGGGCCAGCAACGACATCGAGCCGCCCACGGTCAAGGTCGCCATCATGACCGACGCCTGGCCGAACACGTGGAACAGCGGGAGTCCGGTGCCGGTGCGGTCGGCGCTCGATCCGCGGCTGCACGCGGCGCCGATCTCCCCGGCGGACAACAGGTTCCCGACGGTGAGTTGGGCCCCCTTCGGCCGCCCTGTGGTGCCCGAGGTGTACAGGATGGCTGCGGTCTCGTCGCGGTCGCGGTCGACGACGGGGGCGGGGGCGGCATCGGTGACCATCGCGCCGGGGGACAGCGTCCAGGAGGGCACCTTGAGCGTCGTGGCCGCCTCCGCGACAGCGGGACCGAGGGCGTGCCATGCGATCGCCAACGAGCACCCGGCGTCGCCGAGGACGTACGCGACCTCAGCCCGGGTGGACATCGTGTTGACCGGCACCACGACACAGCCCGCGGCCTGGATCCCCAGGTAGGCCACCACGAACTCGGGCACCGACGGCGCCGCGAGCAGCACCCGGTCCCCGGGGGACAGGCCCGCGGCGGCCACCGCGCCCGCGTACCGTGCGCCCGCGTCGTGCAGCTGCCGGTAGGTCCACTGATCCGCGCCGCCGCGCAGCGCGATGTTGTCGGGGGTGGCGGCCGCGTGGCGGCAGACCGGGTCGAAAACACTGGCCATGGACGGTGCCTCCGGGGATGTGAGCAGGTGATGCGTGCGAGTGTCACCCTCGCCCGTCAGTAGAATTGAATCCGGCCTCGACTTCAAGTCATTCGACGGCGGAAGTGTCCGGAGGTGCGTATCGCCCGGTCCGGCGGTGTCGATCCAGGGCACGACCGTTCTCCCGCGGCTGGTCAATCGGTCGACCGGTCAGGCGGTGATGCTGAAGTGTTCGGCGAGTTGGCGGCGGGTGTCGGCGGCCCCGGTGTGCAGCACGCCCCCGATGCCGATCCGCGCCGCTCCGTCGAGGTTCTGCTGCAGATCGTCGATCATGACTGCCTCCTCCGGAAGGATGCCGAGGCGTTCACAGGCGATCGCGTAAATCCGCCGGGACGGCTTGCGGATCCCGACCTCGGCGGAGATGACGACCGCATCGGCCACGGCGGCGAGGTCGACGCCCTCGTAGGTTCCGGTTCCGAACGAATTGGAGACCAGCGCAACGGGATGGCCGGCGGCACGAAGATCACCGAGCAGAGCAAGCATGTCCTGGTCGATCGACAGGCCCGCTTGCATCCGGGCCGTGAGCCCCTCAGCCGGGACGTCGGCGCCGTGCGCGCGGAGACGCTCGGCGAATCCTCGCTCGAAGGCCTCGGCGTCGATTCGGCCGCACTCGTGGTCTGCCAGCAGCGTGCGCGATGGCTGATCCCGGCTGAGGAGGTCCAGCGGCAGGCGCGGGTTACCGCCGAGCGAGGCGCCGAATTCGGTGAAAGCCCGCAACACACTGGAGGTGATGACGCCGCCGAAGTCCACGAGGACCGCGGTTCGGGCCTTTCCCACCACGTTCGACACAGTATCCACACCCTCTCGCGGCCGGCTTCCCACCGGCCCATTCGACGACAACCACATTCCGTCGGCCCTCAGTGAGAATCTAGGCAACCTCGAACAGCCCGGCCGCACCCATTCCGCCGCCGACGCACATCGAGATCACCACATACCTGACGCCGCGGCGCTTGCCCTCGATCAGCGCGTGCCCCACCAGGCGGGCACCGGTCATTCCGTACGGATGGCCGACGGAGATTCCACCGCCATTGACGTTGAACCGCTCCGGGTCGATGTTCAATTCGTCGCGGCAGTACAGCGCCTGGGAAGCGAACGCCTCGTTGAGTTCCCAGAGACCGATGTCGTCGAGGGTGAGGTCGTGCTGCTTCAGCAGTTTCGGAATGGCGACCACCGGACCGATCCCCATCTCGTCCGGCCCGCAACCGGCAACGGCCATACCCCGGTACACGCCCAGCGGCTCCAGTCCGCGGCGCTCGGCTTCCTTCGCCTCCATCAACACCGACGCCGAAGCACCGTCCGACAACTGCGAGGAGTTGCCCGCCGTCACGCTGGAACGCGCGGTCACCTGACCGTCCGGCAGCACCGGCGCCAACCCGGCCAGACCCTCGAAGGTGGTCGACGCGCGGTTGCCCTCGTCCCGGGTCAGGGTCACGGCCTCGTCCCGCACCTCCCCCGACTGCTTGTCCAGGACCTTCTTGACGCTCTCGAACGCGACGATCTCCTGGTCGAACCGCCCGGCCTCTTGCGCCGCCGCGGTGCGCTGCTGCGACGCCAGCGCGAACTCGTCCTGGCGCTCCCGGCTCACGCCGTAGCGTTCGGCGACGATCTCCGCCGTCTGCAACATCGGCATGTAGATGCTCGGCTTGTGCTCGACCAGCCAGGGATCCGCCGCGCGGTGGGTGTTCATGTGATCGTTCTGCACCAGCGAGATCGACTCGACGCCGCCGCCGACAGCGACCTGCATGCCGTCCGCGACGATCTGCTTGGCGGCCGTCGCGACGGCCATCAGACCCGACGAGCACTGCCGGTCGATGGTCATCCCCGACACCGTGTCCGGAAGTCCGGCACGGAGAGTGGCCTGGCGCGCGACATTGAAACCGGCGGCCCCCTGCTGCGCGGCGCAGCCGAAGATCACGTCCTCGACCTCGCCCCCTTCGAGCCCGGCGCGCTGCACCGCGTGCGAGAGCGCATGGCCGGCAAGTTCCTGCGCCTGGGTGTCGTTGAACGCGCCGCGGTACGCCTTCCCGATCGGCGTCCGTGCCGTCGAAACGATGACTGCTTCCCTCATGTCGCCTCACTGCTTTCTGTCGGTCCGGGTCGTCCGGGAGCTTCAGGGCTGGAATCGCGAGCTCCGTGCGCCGGGCTCGCTGCCGGTAGGCAGTGCCGAACGCCAACTGGGGCGCTGCGAGCAGTCGTTGGCCGTCTCCTCCGTCTTGCGGTGAGAGGTGCCACGGTCCCCGAGGTGACCGGAGCCAGCCTCTCGACCGGTTATAGTTGAATTCGGCGTCAGGTTCAACCTTCCTCCTGGGTGCTCGGAAGCGTAGGGTCACGATGCGGCACCGAGGGTGACGGGAGCCCTTCTTGAGGCTTTGCTCGTGGCGCGGCCCAGACAAGCGCCCCGCGGGCCGGAATCCGCTCGCCTGGCTCGGTGCCTGGCCAAAAGGGCGGCGTGCGGCTGCCGTTGCGAGAAGGCGCGCGCCCTCGACCTTGACAATCCACTTGCACGGCTGAAGGCTGACCAACCAGTCGGTATGAAGAGGTGGATTGTGACCGAGCTGAGCATCTCCACCGCCGCGGGCGTCTTCGACGCGATCGTGGCGGGTCCGCCCGAGGGCCGCCCGGTGCTGTTGTTGCACGGCTTCCCGCAGACGGGTCGGGTGTGGCAACGGCAGATCGCGGCGTTGACCGCCCACGGCTACCGGGTGGTGGCGCCCGACCAGCGTGGCTACTCCCCCGGGGCCCGCCCCGAACGGCCCGAGGACTACCGCATCAGCGCCCTGGTCCACGATGTGGTCGCGATCACGGAGGAACTGGGCTGGGCGACGTTCGACCTGGTCGGACATGACTGGGGCGGCGCCGTGGCGTGGTGGACCGCCGATGCCCACCCGGGCCGCATACGTACCCTGACGATTGTCTCGACCCCGCACCCCGGCGCTCTGGCCAGCACCCTGCGCACCGACCAGGACCAGCGCGAACGATCGCGCTACATGATCGACTGGCGCGAAACGCCCGCGACCGAAGAGCGCATGCTCGCAGGCGATGCCAAGGAGCTTCGCGCCGCTTACGCCGGAAAGATCCCACAGGCCAGTGCCGAGGCCTATGTGCGACACCTGTCCCAACCGGGCGCTCTCACCGCCGCGTTGAACTGGTACCGGGCCGGCCGCCCTGACGGCGTGATCGGCAGCATCGACGTGCCCACGCTGTACGTCTGGAGCACGGAGGACAGCGCGTTCGGCCCGGCGGCCGCGCAGGAGACCGGCCAGTGGATCAACGGACCGTACCGGTTCGAAACCCTCCAGGGCGTCAGCCACTGGGTGCCCGAGGAGACGCCCGAGACGCTGAGCCGCCTGCTGCTCGAACATCTGCGAACGCACGGCGAGTACGGAACCACAGCGCATACCCCGTCCATGGACTCTCAGAAGAGGTGACCGCATGAAGACAGCGCGAGCAGCCTGGCGCCGACTCGAGCCCGTTCACGCCATGATCTATTTCGCCCCCGAGGGAAGGCGGCGGTACGCGGACCTCGGGCTGAGCGCACGCGCCGGGTACTTCGCCTCCCGGAGCGCCGCCTTCGGCCGGGCATCCTCTGAGCTGGTCATCTCGACCTTCTACAACTTCAACCCTGGTCTCGTACGGAAGGCGATCGACGGGGCCTGGGACACGGCGACGCCGCAGCAGGTGCTGGACGCGCGGCACGCCGCCGCGAGCGAGGCCCTGCAACGGGCCGGGATCCACGAACTCCCCGCTTTGGACGAGGTCCTGGCGCTGACCCGCAGGGCCGCCGAGACGGCCCGCGAACACGCGCAGGGCCGCCCGCTGTTCGCCGCGCATGCCGCGCTGCCCTGGCCGGAGGAACCGGTACTGCGACTGTGGCACGCCCAGACGCTGCTGCGGGAGTTCCGTGGTGACGGCCATGTCGCGTGCTTGCTGAGCGAGGGCATCGGGGGCTTGGAGTCCCTGATTCTGCATGCCGCCACGGGTGAGGTCCCCGTCGACTTCCTCAAGGCAAGCCGCGCCTGGCCCGAGGAGGAGTGGGTCGACACCGAGGAGCGCCTGCGCACCCGAGGTCTCCTCGACGGCGACTCCTTGAGCGCGGAAGGCGTACGCCTGCGCCAACACATCGAGGACCGCACCGACCGCTTGGCCCTTCCCGCCTACGCGGCCCTGGGTGACGCGGACTGCGAACGTCTCGCCGAACTCGCAAGCCCCTTCGGTCGCGCCGTCGTCGACGCCGGCCTCCTCAAGCTCGACTGACCCTTCACGCCCCTCCGCTGCGTCGGCGAGACCTGGAAACGCTCGGCCGCCCGACGCAGCGGCCCTCCGTCCTCGACGACGCAGCGGGCCAGACGCAGCCGTCCGGTCTCGGTCAGAGGTGCATTACGGTGAGGCACGAGGGCCTTTCTGGTCGCCGGTGCAGATGTCGCAGTCCACACCAGGCCAGAGGGCCCTCACCCATTTCAAGACCCCCCAGCCGAGTCCTGCGTCACCAGCCTCCGTGGAAAGAACACCTGGGTCTGTTGTCCCAGCAGGTCAGCATGTGCACCCCGAGGGCGGCTTCGATGGCCGGACGGCAGCACTCAGGTCATGTCGTGGGGTCGATGACCTCGACCGGTACCCCGAGGTCGCGGATGGCCGCGATCTCGCTTTCGGGAGTGGCGGAGTCCGTGATGACCGTCTCGTAGGCGCTGATCGCTCCGAACGCGTGGGTGGCGGTCTTGCCGAATTTGGAGTGGTCGGCGAGCAGCAGGGCGCGGTCGGAACAGGCGATCATGGACTCCTTGACGTCCGCGTATTCCCGCAAGGGGTGGTAGAGCCGTCCTTCGAGAATGGCGGTGGCGGACATCAGGGCGATGTTGGCCTGAATCCGGGACAGTGCGCGGGCGACCTCGGGTCCGGTGCACGAGTTGAACTCGCCGCGGTACTGGCCACCCAGGAGCGTGACCGTCATGTCCGGTGCGGTGCCAAGGAGTTGGGCGATGCCGACCGAGTTGGTGACCACCGTGAGCTGCTCGATGCCCATGAGGTGGGCAGCCAGCGGGTACAGCGTGGTGGAGTCGTCCATCACCACCGTGCTGCCGGGCTGGATCCACGCTGCCGCGGTCGCACAGATGGCTTTCTTGGCCGACAGGTTTTCGCCCTCACGGAAGCGGGTGGCGGTCTCCATGGTCAGGGCGGGGAAGGCGACGGCCCGGCCGCGCTTCTTGCGGAGCAGATGACGGCCGGCCAGGTCGTCGAGGTCGCGGTGCATCGTCATCAGACTGACCTGGAAGCGGTCCGCCAGCTCGTCGATACGGCTCTCGCCGTGCTCGACGACATAGCGCAGGATGCTCTGGCGTCGCTGATCGACGGTGGCCTGCGACGACCGTGCCTTGTTGGGCACGTATGTCTCCCTTCCCGGCCCTGCCGACAGGGCGGTCAGTACTCCTGCGGACGCACGACGGACTTGATCGCGGTCCGGTCGAGGGCACCCGCGGTGAGTGCTCGTTCGGTGTCCTCCAGCCGGTGACGGTGGGTTACCAGCCGGTCGAGTGCGACCTCGCCGGAGGCAGCCAGTGAGACCGCCGTCGGCCAGGTGTTGGCGTAGCGGAATGTGCCGGTGACCTCGATCTCGAAGTTTTGCACATGTGCCAAGGGGAGCGGGATCGTGTCGCCGCCCATGCCGATCAGGACGACCTGCCCGGCGCGGCCCACCGCGCGTATCGCCTCGTCCGCGGCTGCCGGGGCTCCGGAGCACTCCAGAAGCACGTCGGGCTCGAATCCGGTCTCGGCGATCCGGGTGGTGCGGGCGTCCACGGTGTGCGAGGCGCCCAGCTCGCGGGCCAGGTCGAGGCGGTGCGGCGCGATGTCTGTGACCATGACCTCGGCGGCGCCGAAGGCGCGGGCGGTCTGGGCGGCAATCAGGCCGATGGGCCCGGCACCGGTGACCAGCACCCGCGACCCCGGGGAGACGCGGGCCTTGCGGCAGGCCGATACGCCGACGGACAAGGGCTCCAGCAGAGCGGCGGCATCCGCGCTCAGGCTGTCGGGGACGGGGTGCGCGAAGTCCTCGTCCACGGCCACGTATTCGCACAGGGCGCCGTCGACGGGCGGTGTGGCGTAGAAGGAAACCTCGGGACAGAGGTTGTAGCGGCCCGTCCGGCACTGGGCGCAGCGTGCGCACGGGATGCCGGGTTCGAGGGACACGCGTCCGCCGACGGGGTGAAAGCCGGCGCCCGGTCCGCGGGCGACGACCGTGCCGCTGGGCTCGTGGCCGAGCACCATGGGGGCGCGTACGACGAAGTCTCCTATCCGGCCGTGTTCGTAGTAGTGGACGTCGGAGCCGCAGATGCCGACCGCTTCGACGCGGACGAGTACCTGGCCGGGACCCGGGACCGGTACCCGCCGCTCCTCGATGACGAGGTCCTTGGGCGCGCGGAGCACGGCGGCGCGCATGGTGGCGGGGATGTGCGAGGGCAGAGGATTCACAGTCGTCCTTCGTGCGGGGTCGGCAGGTCGGGGCCGGCGGGTGCGGGCCAGGTCATGCGCGCTGGATGGTCCGGCCGGAGGTTTCGGTCGCTCACTTCACAGCGCCCAGGGACAGCCCCTGGACGAGCTTGTCCTGGGCCGCGAAGCCGGCGGCGAGCACGGGGAGGGAGATGAGGGTGGCTGCGGCGCAGACCTGGGCGAGGAACAGTCCTTCGCTGGTGACGAAGCCGGTCAGGAAGACGGGCGAGGTGGCCGCCGTCACGCCCGTGAGGACACGCGCGAACAGCATCTCGTTCCAGCTGAAGATGAAACAGATGAGCGCGGTCGCGGCGATGCCCGGAGCTGCTATCGGTGCCACGATGCGGCGCAGAGTGGTGAGCAGACCGGCGCCGTCGATCTGGGCGGCCTCCAGGATCGCGATCGGCACCTCGGCGAGGAAGGATCGCATCATCCACACAGCGATCGGCAGGTTCATGGACGTGTAGAGGATGACGAGCAGCCAGATGTTGTCCAGCAGACCGGTGTTCTTGGCGAACAGGTAGATGGGCAGCAGGCCCGCCACCGTCGGCAGCATCTTGGTGGACAGGAAGAAGAACAGCACATCCCGCCACTTGTGTACCGGCTTGATGGCCAGGGCGTAGGCCGCCGGTACCGCCAGCAGGAGCACGAGAGCGGTGGAGCCGATACTGGCGGACGCCGAGTTGATCAGCGCGGGCAGCGGGCTCTGGCCGGTGGTGCTGCCGAAGAATTCCCGGTAGCCGGACAGCGTCAGGTGGGCCGCGATCGACGGGGGATTGGTCGCGGCGTCCGTCTCGGAGTGGAAAGAGGTGAGCACCATCCACGCCACCGGGAGGAAGAAGAAGAGCCCGGTGACCCAGGCGGTCAGCCCCCAGACTTTGTGCCATCCCTTCTTCCGTCGGGCCGACGGGGGCTGTGGCAGGCGGTGGCGTGCGGTCCTGGTGGGCGGCGGCGCGCTGCTACCGGTGTGGAGCTGGGTGGTCATCGTTGGATCTCCTCGCGGAACAGCGACGACACCACGCGCAGGGCGAAGGTCGCGATGATGATCGTGGCGACGAGGACGACCACGGCGTTGGCCGATGCCTGGCCGTACTCGTGCGCCTGGTAGAAGGTCTCGTAGATCGAATACGGCAGGTTGGCGGTGCCGAGTCCACCGGACGTGATGGTGAAGACGGCGTCGAAGTTCTGCACGATGTAGATGGACCCGAGCAGCGTGCCCAGCTCCAGGTAACGGCGCAGATGGGGCAGGGTGAGGTGGCGGAAGATCTGCCAGGGGTTCGCGCCGTCGACCCGGGCGGCCTCGATGGCGTCCGCGGGCTGGCTCTGCAGGCCGGCCAGCAGGATCAGCATCATGAACGGCGTCCACTGCCAGATCAGGGATGTCTCCACCGCGGTCTTGGGCATGGTGGAGAGCCAGTCCGGCTGCGTCGGGTGGTGACTGCCGAAGAGCTGGCCGACCCAGGTAAGAAGCCCGTTGAGCAGGCCGTAGTTGGGGTTGTAGAGGGCGTCTTTCCACAGCAGTGCCGCGGCCACCGGCACGAGCAGGAACGGTGCGATGAACAGCGTCCGCACGATGCCGCGGCCGAGGAATGCCCGGTTGAGCAGCAGCGCGATGGCCAGACCGAGCACCAGGGAGACGGCGACGATGGCCACGGTCATGACGACGGTCGTGCCTACCGCGGCGCGCAACTCACCGTCGGTGAACACCCGCGCGTAGTTGGACAGCCCGGTGAAGTGACGGGACGTGGGATCGAGGGAGTTCCAGCTGAACGAGGAGATCACCAGGGTCACGACGAAGGGCAGTTGCGTGACGACGACCAGGAAGATCATCGCGGGGAGCAGCGGAGCACGCCGCGCCCAGGCGCCCGTTCTGGCCAGTCGGGTGCGCGGTTCGGGGCCGGGTGACCGGCTGCTCGCGGCCACCCGCGCGGTCGTGCTGGTGGCGCGGTTGATCAGGCTCATGTCTGTCTCTCATCTGGGGCTGAAGGGGTTCCGAGGGATGTCCGGCCCGACCCGGGCCGGGCCGGACGCCCTTGGGTCAGCGGTATTTCTTGGCGATCTGTTCGGTGAGCTGCTGGCCCTTGTTGAGCGCAGCCGGAACCGTCGTATGACCGGCTATGGCCGAGCTGACGCCCTGTGAGACCTGGGTGCCCAGGCTGGTGAATTCCGGGATGCCGACGAATTGGATGCCGGCGGTCGGCCGGGGTTGCACACCCGGGTGGCGCGGGTCTGCCGTGCTGATGGCGTTCAACGTCGGTTCCGCGAAAGCGGAAGCGGATTTGCGGTAGTCCACGTTCGTGTACGTCGAGGCGCGCTTGCCGGCGGGGATACGGGACCAGCCGAGCTTGTCCCCGGCCAGCTTCTCGTAGCCCTTGCTCGACGCCCAGGAGATGAACTTCCAGGCGTCGTCCTGGTGCTTGCTCGCCTTCTCGATGCTCCATGCCCAGGTGGCCAGCCAGCCCGAGCTATCGGTCTTCTCGACCGGCGCGGCAACGTATCCGACCTTTCCGGCCACCTTGGACTGCTTGGGGTCTTCCAGGGCGCCCGCGCCGGAGGTGGCGTCGTACCACATGGCGGTCTTGCCCTGGCTCATGTTGTTCAGGCACTCGGTGAAACCGGCCTGTGAAGCGCCGGCCTCGCCGTGCTTGCGCACCAGGTCGACGTAGAACTTCGTGGCCTTCTGGAATGGCTTCGAGTCCACCTGGGCCTGCCAGTCCTTGGTGAACCAGGTGCCGCCGAAGGTGTTGACGACCGTGGTCAGCGGTGCGAACAGCTCACCCCATCCCGGCTGCCCGCGCAGACAGATGCCGCGCATCCCCGGTTTGGCGCCGTCGGCCTTGGCAGCCAGGTCGGCCACCTGCTGCCAGGTCGGGTGGGCGGGCATGGTCAGGTGCTTGGCCGCGAAGACGTCCTTGCGGTACATGAGGAACGACGACTCGCCGTAGAAGGGCTCGGCGTAGAGCTTGCCGTCGGCCGCGGTGAGCGACTCGGCCATGGGCTTGAGGATGTCGCCCTGGTCGAACGCCTGGTCCTTTGCCACCTGGGAGTCGAGCGGGGTGAGCCAGCCGTTCTTGGCGTAGAAGGGCACCTCGTAGTTGGTGAGCGTGGCCACGTCGTACTGGCCGGCCTGGTTGGAGAACTCCTGGCTGGCCTTGTCCCGCAGGTCGTTCTCCGGGAGAACGGTGAAATTGACGTGGATGCCGGTCTGCCGGGTGAAGTTCTGCGCGGTGAGCTTCCGCAGGTCCTCCATCTGGGGGTTGTTCACCATCAGCACGCTGATCGAGCGACCACCGCCGCCGGCCGCGGTGCCGCCGGCGCCGGCACAACCGGTTGCCACCAGCGTCATGCCGGTGAGAACGGCTACCGCGCAGAACGGCTTTGACCTGAATCTGATCACTGCTCCTCCTTGAGAGGTGGGACTGAGTGACGCGCGAGCCGCGGGGCCCTGCACGGTGGTGCGCTGATGTGGTCCCGGCACCCGGGGTGGAAGGTGCCGGGACCACTGCCTGACTGGGGCGGTGTGAACCCGCGGTGGACTCGTACGGATCCGCGCAGGCAGGGGGTGGGGAGCGATCAGCAGACAAGAGGCCGGCGTGGATGACGCCGTACCCGTCACTGCTGGGGAGGGGATCCAGCGGCGCTCTCCGGACGGGGAAGGGAAGGCACCGCTGGACGTCGTTCCTCCAGGGCGCGGTCGGGAGCAGCGATTGCTGACCGAAGGGAGGCGCGCCTGGACGAGGTGGGGATGGCCGTACGCGCTCCGGGGGTGGCAGAACGCGAAGGGGCACTGAAGGCATTGTTACCGGAAGAGCTCGACATTGTTAACACTTCTTGCGAGAAATTGTTGCTAGATCTATCGTCGTGCCATCGCCCGGAGTCCAGCAGCGCACCGACTCCGACGCGGAACCCGAGCCCTCGGTCACAGCCCCGGAGAACAGATGATCACTGTCGTCGGCGAGGCCCTGGTGGATCTGGTGCAAGCCGCCGGAGCGCCGTCCCCCCACACCGGACATCCCGGCGGTTCCCCCGCCAACGTCGCCACGTCTCTGGCCAGACGACCGGAGCGGCGGCGCACGCTACGACTTCCGGATCAGCGGGGGTCACCTGTACGCGCCCCGGCGCCGATCCCCCCACGCTTCGGGAACTGCGCGGCTTCCGGCCCCAAGGACAGCTCGCGACCCCCTGACCCGTACCGCGGGATGCGTCCGCGCTGCCCGCACCACCTTCTACTCGGATCGTCCGGCACGTTCCTGCCGGTGAAGGGACCCACCACCATGGCCACTGTCACGTTCGACAAAGCGACCCGTAACTATCCCGGCTCCGACCGGGCGGCCGTCGACGCGCTGGAGCTCGACATCGCGGACGGCGAATTCCTCGTACTCGTCGGGCCGTCCGGCTGCGGCAAGTCCACCTCCCTTCGGATGCTCGCCGGGCTCGAAGACGTCAACGACGGAGCGATCCGCATCGGGGACCGCGAGGTGACCCAGCTGCCGCCGAAGGACCGGGACGTCGCCATGGTGTTCCAGAACTACGCGCTGTACCCGCACATGACCGTGGCCGACAACATGGGCTTCGCGCTCAAGATCGCCAGGGTGAACAAGGCGGACATCCGCACGCGGGTCGAGGAGGCCGCGAAGATCCTCGACCTGACCGAGTACTTGGACCGCAAGCCGAAGGCGCTCTCCGGAGGCCAGCGCCAGCGTGTGGCCATGGGCCGTGCCATCGTCCGCGAACCCCAGGTCTTCCTCATGGACGAACCGCTGTCGAACCTCGACGCCAAGCTGCGGGTCCAGACGCGTACGCAGATTGCGAGCCTGCAGCGGCGGCTCGGGACGACCACGGTGTATGTCACGCACGATCAAGTCGAGGCGATGACGATGGGTGACCGGGTCGCCGTGCTCAAGGACGGTCTGCTCCAGCAGGTGGACTCACCGCGCAACCTGTACGACCGGCCCGCCAATCTCTTCGTGGCGGGATTCATCGGGTCCCCGGCCATGAACCTGGTCGAGGTGGCGATCACGGACGGCGGGGTGAAGTTCGGCAACAGCGTCGTGCCGGTCAACCGCGAGGCGCTCGCCGCCGCCGGCAACGCCGAGGGCACGGTGACCGTCGGGGTACGCCCCGAGCACTTCGACATCGCGGACGGCGACGCCGCCCCGCTCGCCAAGAACGCACCGGCCGGTGTCGCGATCACCGTCAATGTGGTGGAGGAGCTCGGCGCGGACGGGTACGTCCACGGCACCGCCGACATGGGCGGTGAACACAAGGACATCGTGGTCCGCGTCGGCGGCCGCCGGATACCGCGCAAGGGCGACGTCCTGCACGTCGTCCCGCACCCCGGCGAGATCCACGTCTTCTCCACCTCCACCGGCGAACGCCTCAGCGACTGACGCCATGCCCTCCGGCCGTCCGTTGCGAGCTCCCAGCGACCGGTTGCCGGTCCACCGGTGGACGGAGAAGCGCCGTCCGGCGCCCGCGGGCCCGGGGCAGGGGACGGACATGCGGTCCTCGGCCGCGTGTCCGTCCCCTGCGGCAACCGGGGTCATGCGACGATCGCGCAACGAGCGGTCCACGAGCCGCAGTCAGCCTGCCCGACGGCTTCGGACCGGTCGCTGCTCAGCCGGCCGGTGCGCGTGCCCGTCGGCGGACAACGCGGCCGGATACGGCCGGAGTCACGAATCCTGGTGTGCTGCCGCACTTCTGACACCGGTCCCGTCGGCGTGCACCACCGGGGAGGAACCGGCATGTCCCAGCTGATCCGGGCACGGCGGCTGACGGCACCCGCGGCCACCGCCTTCGTGATGAGTCTCCTGGCGGCCGGTTGCACCGGATTCGGAGCGATCGGTGGCACCCCCGGCGGGACGACCGTCACCGTGGCCATCGTCGCCAATCCGCAGATGCAGGACGTGGAGACCCTCACGCCGGACTTCGAGCGATCTCACCCGGGCATCCGCGTGCACTACGTGACGCTGCCGGAGAACGAGGCGCGACAGAAGATCACCGAGTCGGTTGCCACCGGTAGCCGTGAGTTCGACGTCGTCATGATCAGCAATTACGAGACGCCCATGTGGGCGCGCAACGGCTGGCTGACCGACCTGCAGCCGCCGGCTGACCGAACCCCCGGCTACGACCCGGCCGACTTCCTCGGCCCGATCCGCAAGGCCCTCTCCTACCGCGGTCACCTCTACTCGGTCCCGTTTTACGGCGAGTCGTCGTTCCTGATGTACCGCAAGGACCTCTTCGCCGCCCGCCACCTGACCATGCCGCCCCACCCCACCTGGCGGCAGGTGGCGCATTTCGCCGACAGGCTCCACGACCCCCGGCACGGCCGGGCGGGGATCTGCCTGCGCGGCGCCCCCGGCTGGGGCCAGGTGCTCGCCCCGCTGGACACGGTGATCAACACCTTCGGCGGCCGCTGGTACGACATGCGGTGGAAAGCCCAGCTCATGTCACCGGCCGTGCGACGGGCCGTGGGCTTCTACGTCGATCTGGTGCGCCGGGACGGCGAGCCCGCGGCGGCCGCCGCGGGCTTCACCGAGTGCGCCACCCACTTCGCGCAGGGCAACGCCGCCATGTGGTACGACGCGACCTCGGCGGCCGGACTGCTGGAGGACCCGGCGAGCAGCAAAGTGGTCGGCAAGGTCGGCTATGTGGCCGCCCCGGTGGAGGCGACGGCGTCGTCGGGCTGGCTCTACTCCTGGTCGTTCGGTATCCCCACCACCACCCTGCACAAGGACGCGGCCTGGCAGTTCATCTCCTGGGCCACCTCGCGGGACTACATCAAGCTGGTGGGGCACAAGCTGGGCTGGTCCAGGCTGCCGCCGGGCAGCCGGGAGTCCACCTACACCCTTCCGCGGTACCGGAAGATCTCACGGGCGTTCAGCGGGCCGACGCTGGCGGCGATCCGCCAGGCCGACCCGGAACACCCGACCGTGCAGCCCGTGCCGTACACCGGCGTGCAGTTTCTGGACATCCCCGAGTTCCAGGACCTGGGCACCCGGGTGAGCCAGCAGATCAACGCCGCGATCGCCGGGCAGCAGTCCGTGCGGGCCGCGCTGGACCAGTCCCAGCAGTACGCGCAGACCGTCGGCCGTGGCTACCAACAGCCCAGTCACCGGGAGGGACACCGTGGTGGGTGACGCCGCCCTGCCGGCCGGCTCCGTGGCGGCGGCCGGACCGATGGCTCCGACGACGTGGCGTCGCAGGTGGCCGCTCCTGCCGGCGCTGCTCTACACGGTCGTCGTCACGCAGGTGCCCTTCGTCTTCACGGTGTTCTACTCGTTCCAGTCCTGGAACCTGGTGCGGCCCGGGTCGGAGCGCTGGGTCGGTCTGGCCAACTATGCGAACGTCTTCACCGACAACGCCTTCCGCAGCGCCCTGTTCACCGAGATCGAGATGACCGTGCTCGCGGTGGCCCTCGCCATGGCGCTCGGTGTGCCCCTGGCCGGGCTGCTCGACCGCCGGTTCCCGGGCCGTGGCGTGGCGCGCACCCTGCTGATCTCACCGTTCCTGGTCATGCCGACGGTATCGGGACTGCTGTGGAAGACCACGATGCTCGATCCGGCCTACGGCATCGTCAGCCATGTGCTGTCGTGGTTCGGCGTGCCGCCCACCGACTTCGTCAGCCGGTTCCCGATGGCGTCCGTGGTGGCCGTACTGGTGTGGCAGTGGACGCCGTTCATGATGCTGATCGTGCTGGCCGGGCTGCAGAGCCAGGCGGCCGATGTCCTGGAGGCCGCTCGGGTGGACGGCGCCGGCCCGTGGACGACGTTCCGGTGGATCACCCTGCCGCACCTGCGCCGCTACATCGAACTGGGCATGCTGCTGGGCGCGATCTACCTGGTCAACACCTTCGACGTGATCTACATGATGACTCAGGGCGGGCCGGGCACGCGCACCACCAACCTGCCCTACTACGTCTATCAGCGGGCCTTCCTCGGCTTTGACGTCGGCCAGGCGTCCGCGTTGGGCGTGGTCACCGTGGCCGGCACGATCGTGGTCGCCTCGGTGGCCCTGCGCTTGCTGTTCACCGTGTTCTCCGGCACGGAGAGGAGCGCGGGATGACCCCTCCCACCCACCGTCCGTCGCGCCGCCGTCGGCTCGGGCGCAGTGCCTGGACCACCGGCGCGTGGTTGGCCGCGATCGTGTTCTTCTTTCCGGTGCTGTGGATGGTACTCACGGCGTTCAAGCCCGAGTCCGCCGCCTACACCCGCACGCCGCACCTCGTCTTCTCCCCGACACTGGCCCAGTTCCGCGCGGTGTTCTCCAGTGGCATCGGCCCGTATCTCGCCAACTCCGCGCTGGCCTCGGTCGTTTCCACGGTTCTCGCGCTGATCCTGGCGGCCCCGGCGGCCTACGCCCTGTCCGTCCGGCCCGTGAAGAAGTGGCGCAACGCGCTGTTTTTCTTCATCTCCACCAAGATGCTCCCGGTCGTGGCCGCGATCATTCCCCTCTACCTGGCCGTGCGCGACCTCGGTGCGCTGGACGGCATCGGCGCGCTGATCATCTTGTACGCGGCCATGAACCTGCCCATCGCGGTGTGGATGCTGCGTTCCTTCTTCCTCGAAGTCCCCCGCGAGGTGCTGGAAGCCGCCCGGGTGGACGGTGCCACCACGCGCCAGGAACTGACCGCCGTGCTGCTCCCCATGGTCCTGCCGGGGATCACCGCGACCTCCCTGATCTGCCTGATCTTCTCCTGGAACGAATTCTTCCTCGCGCTCAACCTGACCTCGTTCCGTGCCGCCACCATCCCGGTGTTCCTCGTCGGCTTCATCACCAGCGAGGGCCTGTACTGGGCGAAGCTGTCCGCCGCCGCCACGCTGGCCTGCCTTCCGGTCCTGCTCGCCGGCTGGACCGCCCAGCGGCAACTCGTGCGCGGCCTGTCCATGGGCGCCGTCAAGTGAGGGCGCCACCCAGCACCCTCGCGGAAGGGACGGCCCCGCCGCGCCGGCCCCCGTCCTCGCGATCCGCCGCACTCCCACAGCCCCGGCGACACCGCGCTCCCACCGCAGGCCCCCGGACCCCGGCGCTGCCCGAACATTCAGGAGGTTCCCATGCACACACTCGTCGTCGGTGACCAGTTCGTCCCCGCCGCCCTCTACGTCGACGCCCTGACCGAGGTGTGTGGCCCGCGCTTCGGCCCGGTGCGTACCGTCGACTGGTCCGGCACCAAGGCCGACCAGCACTCGGCTCAGCAGACCATGGAACGCAACGGCCCGGCCGCTGTGCCGGTACCCGGCGAGATCATCGATGTGCTCGACGACGCGGAAGTGCTCGCCGTGCACTTCGCGCCGGTCTCACGGGCGGTACTTCAGGCCGCGCCGAAACTGCGGGCCGTGTGCGTGGCGCGTACCGGGCTGGAGAACGTCGACATCGCCTGCGCCACCGACCGGGGCATTGCCGTGGTGCCGGTGTTCGGCCGCAATGCCTCAGCCGTCGCCGAACTGGCGCTGGGGCTCATGCTCACCGAAGCCCGCGACATCGCCCGCGCGGACGCGTCGGTCAAGGCCGGTGGCTGGCGCAAGGACTTCGGCGGCCCGGGGCACGAGGTCGGCGGCAGCACCATCGGACTGGTCGGCATGGGCCACGTAGGGCGTGAACTGGCCCGAATTCTACGGGGTTTCGGCGCACGCCTCCTGGTGCACGACCCGTACCTGCCCGACGCGGTGATCGCCGAGCACGGTGCGTCGCGAGCCGATCTGGACACCGTCTTCCTGGAGTCCGACTTCGTGCAGATCCTCGCCCGGCTGACACCCGAGACCGAAAGGTTCATCGGACGCCGACAGTTCGCGCTGATGAAACATACGGCCTTCTTCATCAACACGGCCCGCAGCCGGCTGGTCGACACCGACGCCCTGTACGAGGCGCTGGCCGCGGGCAGCATCGCCGGAGCGGGCCTGGACGTGCATGACCAGGAACCGCTGCCCGCCGACAGCCCCTGGCGTGCACTGGACAATGTCACGCTCACCACCCACTACGCGGGCGACACCGTGACCACGAACCTGCGCTCGGCACGCCTGGTCGCGCAGGCCGTCGACGAGTTGGCACGCACCGGCCGATGCCTCGACGCGGTCAACGCGCGCGAGCTGGAATGGGTGTAATCGGACGTGCGGAAGCTGTTGCTCGGTGTGGACGCCGGCCAGACCGTGACCAAGGCGGTGCTGTTCGACGCCGCCGGACGGCAGGTGGCGAAGGGCAGCATCAAGGTCCCGCTGCACACCCCCCGTCCGTGCTGGGTGGAACGCGATATGCAAGAGGTGTGGCTGGCCGCGCAGCAGGCCATCCGGATGTGCCTGGCCGAGGGCGGGGTGACGACAGGGCGAGAGGTCGCGGCGGTCGGCCTTTCGGGCCACAACGACGGGCTGTACGCGGTCGACGAGCGCTACGAACCCGTGCGGGGAGCCATCGTCGCCATGGACACGCGCGCCCACACGGTGCTCGACCGCTGGCGGGACACCCCGGTCTGGCAGCAGGCGCTGGAGTGGTCCGGTCAGGTCCCGTTCGCCGCGTCCCCGGCGGCCGTGCTGGCCTGGTTGAAAAGCCACGAACCGGCAGTGCTGGAGCGGTCCAGGTGGCTGATGTTCTGCAAGGACTGGCTACGCCTCAAGCTGACCGGCGAGGTCGCCACCGATCCCACGGAGGCGAGTGCGTCCTTCACCGACGTGCATACCCACGCCTACTCCACGCAACTGCTGGATCTGTACGGACTCGGTGAATTGGCCGGGAAGCTGCCGCCCGTCCTGCCCTGCGACGCCGTGGCCGGGCGAGTCACCGCCGAAGCCGCGGCGGCGACCGGACTCACCGTCGGTACACCGGTCGTCACAGGTGCGCACGACGTCGATGCGGCGGCGATCGGCATCGGCGGCATCACGCCCGGAGACCTCTGCTTGATCGCCGGGACGTTCAGCGTCAACCAGGTGGTCAGCGACCGCGTGGTGATCGACCCTCGCTGGCAGGTACGCAATTTCGTCCGTCCGCACCAGTGGATGACCATGTCCACCTCGCCCGCCTCGGTCGCCAGCCTGGAGTGGTTCCTGCGGGTGGTGGATGTGCCCACGGCGTCCGGGGAGAGCGTGTACGACGTGATCACCCGAGAGGTCGGCGCACACCTTGCGGGACCGTCGGAGGTGCTGTTCCACCCCTTCGTCTACGGCTCTCCGCACAGCTGGCCCGCTTCCGGGACGTTCCTGGGCCTGCGTGGCTGGCACACCCGTGGCCACTTGTTGAGGGCGCTTCTGGAGGGCGTCGTGCTCAACCACCGATGGCACGTCGATGCCCTGTCCTCGGCGCTTCCCGTCACCGGGGCGACGCGGCTGACCGGCGGCGCAGCACGCAGCGAGACCTGGTCCCAGATGTTCTCCGACGCGCTGAACCGGCCGATCGAGGTGCCCCGCGTCGAGGAGAGTGCGGCCCGCGGTGCCGCTCTGCTCGCCGGTATCGCCATCGGGCTGCTCTCAGGAATCGATGACGCCCGTGCCCTCACCACGGCCGGCCGCTGCTACGAACCGGAGGCCGGCCGAGTCGCGGTACTGAGCGAGACCTACCAGGTGTATCTGGCGGCCATTGATGCTCTTGGTCCTGTCTGGAGCCGGCTTGCCGCCGACTGAATCCGCTGACGATCAGATGCCGAAGCGCCGTACGGAAGGCGGGCCAGGGCCGGGCATGCACGGATGAGCCCGGTGGCGGACGGGATCCGGTCCGCGGACTCCATGCTGGGTTCCCGGCGGAGGCGCGACAGACTTAACAGAGCTTCGGCAATAGATCACGTAAATTGTGAAATTTATTGCCCGAATATCTTGCTTACCCTGATGTCGAGGCGTAAACCGGAGCTAATGAGTCTCTAACGGCGGTGAAACCACATGTACGCGGAAGAGCGTCATCAGCTCATCGTGGAGCGGGCCCGGCACGACAGCCGGGTCGAGGTCACCACGCTGGCTGCCGAGCTCGATGTCACCCCGGAGACCATTCGGCGCGACCTGACCACGCTTGAGCGTCACGGTCTGCTCCGCCGGGTACACGGCGGAGCCATCCCGGTCGAGCGCTTCGGATTCGAGCCCGCACTCGCCCATCGCGCGACCATGCTGACCGAGGAGAAGCAACGCATCGCCACGGCGGCGCTTGCCGAGGTCCCCGAGGCCGGCGCCATCCTGCTCGATGCCGGCACCACCACCGGACGCCTGGCCGATCTGCTGCCCGACCGCGAGCTGACCGTCGTGACCAACGGCCTGGCCATCGCGGTTCAATTGGCACCCCGTCCCCACATCAACCTCTTCCTCGTCGGTGGCCATGTGCGCACACGCACGCAGGCCACGGTCGGCGAGTGGACCCGTGCCCCCCTCGCCGTCACCTACGTGGACGTCGCCTTCATCGGCACGAACGGCATCTCGGTGGAACGGGGACTGACGACCCCCGACACCACCGAGGCAGCCGTTAAGCGAGGCATGATGGCCAGCGCCCGGCGCGTCGCCGTCCTCGCCGACCACACGAAGTTCTCCATCGACCACTTCGCCCACTTCGGCCATCTGGACGAGGTCGACGTGGTCATCAGCGACTCGGGGCTGGACTCCGCCCTCGCCGACGAGCTGGCCGCTGCCGGTACCCGGGTGGTGCGCGCATGACCATCGCACCACCCACCGACCAAGCTCGACGGCATGCGGCAGTCCCGGGGAGGCATTCGGGCCCCGCCCCGAAGCCGGGTTCCCGCTCTCCCTCGTCGGCGCACTGTGAGTCGCCGTCACCCGTGGGCACACAGCCCGACGGTTACGGCGCCTTGGCAGCCCCTGACCATGGAAGTGACACCATGTCCGACACCGTGCCCTGCCCCAGGGCCACCGGCACGCAAGGCGTCTCGACACACGGCACGCCGCTGCCCACCCTCGTGCCACGATCCGCACAGCACGCCGTGCTGACACTGCCTGCGCGGGATGCCGGAGTCCGCAGCGCCCGGCACTTCACCGCCACCCTGCTCGCCTGGTGGCGCCTGCCCGACGACGAGCAGGACACCGCCGCGCTCATCGTGAGCGAACTGACGACCAATGCGGCTCAGCACGGGCACAGCGACATGACGCTCCACCTGGCCCTCGGCCCGGACCTGCTGCACATTGCGGTGGCCGACCACGGAGATGTGGGCCGGCCGACGACGTCGCCCGCCGACGACGATCCCGACGAGCACGGCCGCGGCCTTCGCATCGTGCACACCCTCGCGGCCCGGTTCGACATCCACCAGGACAGCTCCGGCTGGCAGGTCCACGCCAGCCTGCGGATCACCCAACCGCAAGCCGCCGCGGACCGCACCACCCCCCGTAAGACGCCCGAGGGAAGAGGCCAGGCCGGCAATCCACCACCCCGGCCGCGACGCCACGCGTACCAGAGCGGCACGGTCGGTACCGCGGACGGTGACCGCCCGGACAGCAGACGCCACCGGCCATGGCTCCCGGCGTACAGGCCCGCAACCTCCTGACGGACCTCAACCTGCCGCTCTGATCCGGGAGATGGGTACGGCGGCGGAGCATCGAAGAACTGGGCGAGGCAAGAGAAAGGGCGCCTGACCCGGGTTTCTGTCCGTCAGGCGCCTTTCGCTCGCCCCGAGCGCATTCCGGCGGGTCCACACCGGGCACAGCCAGCACGCGATCCCGGCGTGTCGCAGGTCGTAGGGCCGCGTGGGCAGGCCGGACGTGAGCTCGTGACAAGCCGGCACGGGGGCAGACGCGGGGGGCGACTTCAGCGTTTCGTCTGCGCCTCGATTCCATCGAGCAAAAACTCCAACCCGACCGCGAAGTTGGCGTCCCAGTCGTCATCGGCGAGGTAATTGTTCGCGACAACGGTCGGGTATTGGTCGCGCTGGCTCTCCAGGTATGCCTGGCCCAGCCGTGTTTCCTCAGCGGAGAGCTGCAAGCTGGACTGGGTGGCCGTGGCACCCATCACGTGGTTGTACAGGGCCCACGTCGCGGCGTTGAGACGCTTGTCTGTCAGTCCCGCGCGCAGCAGCGCGGATTGCAGGAATTCCATCCAGGTCAGGAAGTTGGGTCCCATCAGCGGCCGTTGCCGCGACGGCACGGTGGCTGCCCAGGGGTGTCGCAGCATCGCCTGTCGCCAGCCGTTGACCAGGGTCGCGATGTCGTCCCGCGGATTCCGGGCGTGGTGAGCCGGGACCGGGGTCTCCCCGAAGATCGCGTCGACCGCGAGATCGATGACGTCGCCCTTGGTCGCCACGTGCCAGTACAGAGTTGTCGCACCCACCTGGAGGCGTTCGGCCAGACGCCGCATCGTGAGCCGGTCCATCCCCTCCTCGTCCAACAGGGCGACGGCCGCATGGACGATGCGGTCCCGCGTGAGCGGTGGTTCCCCTTTTCTGCCACGTGAGGGCCGAAGCCAGACGTTGCCGGGGCCACCGCCGGACTGGCTCCTCGTGCGCTCTTTGTCTGCGATGACGTTCGCCTCCAGAATCACGCGGCTCACCCCCCAGGGCGCACTACGCGTTACCGATTGTTCGCGGTTGAGTTTGGCATGGCCGGGCACCCGGTCCGAGCCCTTCGGGTGCCCCTCACGACCTACGGCGTGCACTCGGCCGGACGGCGTTCCGACCGGTCGCACCCGTCCGGATGCCGTGTGCCCGCCCGCGCCGACCCTCCCTCCGGTCCGTGTCCGCAACTACTGCGGGAAACCCACAACTCCGCTGCTCACACGTCTGCTTAGCGCTCCCGGGCCGCTCCGCGAAAGGCGTCCCGCAGCCACCTTCTGTCATGGCCCGCTGCACAGAGTTGTAGTAGCGTCACCGCCACTAGACCAACGTTCGAGTCACCCGACCACTGTGCGAGAGTTGTTGTGACAGACATTCAGCAAGAAACTTCGGCGCCCCCAACTCAGCCCGCGAAGCGCTGGTGGACCCTTCCTGTAGTGAGCCTTGCTCAGCTGATGGTCGTGCTGGACGCGACCATCGTGAACATCGCACTCCCCTCGGCACAGCAGGACTTGGGGATGACGGACGCCGACCGGCACTGGGTGATCACGGCGTACGCCCTCGCCTTCGGCGGCTTACTGCTCGTGGGCGGGCGCGCGAGCAGCGCTCTGGGCCACCGGCGGTCCTTCGCCATCGGCCTGGTCGGCTTCGCGCCGGCCTCGGCGCTCGGCGGCGCGGCAAACAACGCGAGCACGCTGTTCGCCGCCCGTGCGACACAAGGCGTCTTCGCCGCGCTTCTGGCCCCGGCGGTACTGTCCTTGCTGATCCTGACCTTCACCGACGGGCGTGAGCGCGGAAAAGCCTTCGGTGTCTTCGCAGGCGTCGGCGCGGGCGGGGCGGCGCTCGGCGTGGTGGCGGGCGGACTGCTCACCGAGTACGCAAACTGGCGCTGGTGCCTCTACATCAACGTCCCGATGGCCGCGATCGCCCTGATCGGTCTCCCACTCATCCTGCGGGACCGCCCGAGCGGCAACCTGCGCCACCTCGACGTCCCCGGAGTGCTGCTCAGCGCGACGGGTCTCGTCTCGCTCGTTTACGGCTTCACCCGGGCCGAACCACAAGGATGGGACGACCCGAAGGTGCTCGCCCTACTCATCGGCGGCTTTATCCTGCTCGGCCTGTTCGTCTTGGTGGAGGCCAAGTCTCAGCATCCGCTGCTGCCGCTGCACATCCTCGTCCACCGGGCCCGGGGCGCCGCGTTCGTGTCCGTCTGCGTGATGTTCATCGCTATGTTCGGCTTCTACCTCTTCGTGAGCTACTACACGCAGACGATCCTCGCCTACTCACCCGTCAAGGCGGGCATGACGCTGCTGGTGAACGCCGTCAGCACCACTGTCGGCGCGATGGTGATCGCCGGGAAACTGCACCGCCGGGTCGCCCCGAACATCCTGATCGCGGGCAGTTTGCTGTCCTCCGCAGCCGGGATGCTGATCCTCACGCAGCTGGAAGTGGACAGCTCACACGTGTTCCTGGCGTACCTGACCCCGTCGATGATTCTGACCGGAATCGGTCTCGGCTGCCTGCTGGCGACGGCGACGAACATGGCGACGGTGGAGCTGAACCCGGCTGAGGCGGGTGTCGCCTCGGCGGCGTACAACACGGTGCAGCAGGTGGGCGCCGCGTTCGGTACCGCGCTGCTCAACTCCCTCGCGACGAGCGTCACCACGTGGTACCTCAAGGACCACGCGAACCGTCCGGAAGCCGGCAACGTCGGGACCGTACATGGCTACACGGTGGCGCTCTGGGCGGCATTCGGCATTCTCCTGGGTGGCGCGCTGGTCGTCGGCCTGTTCTCCCCAGGTGGTCAACGAACCACCCCGTCAGCTGCGGTGCTCAACACGTCGAACTAGGCCGAGAAGCAGCCGAACAGGAGAGATGAGTCATGCCGGGTAACCAGGTGGCCGCCACCGCTGCTTGCGGTTTCGTACCGGTCATCGACTTGTCTTCAACGGACACAGTTCCCACAGGCTTGCGGAGTTGGGCGTCACCGCAGTCGAGGCGGGTCCGCGCCTCCTTCAGGCCCGTGCCGTCGAGGACGGCCGCTTGGGGCCTTGCGAGCGCACCCCATAACTGTGGGTAAGTGATCAGTTTCACTCGGCATGGAGCCCCGCCCGGAGTCCATGCCGGTCGCCTGGCTGCGATCATCCCTACCGATGCGGGGTTCAGTTGACTCCGTACGGAGCGAAATGACGGCTGAGGCAGGGGTGTTGGCGTGAGATTAGTGTGGTCGCGGTGGGTTGGGCCGAGGCGGGCGGGCAGCGGTGCGGGGCCCGGTCCGGGCGGGCCGGGGGTGGCCCGTCGGTGGTTGACGGGGAGGCGTTTCGCGGCGGTCGGCGCGGTCGTCGTGCTCCTGGGCCAGCTCCTCGGTGGGCTCCCCGCCGCGGCGCAGAGCAGCGCCTTGCCGGGATCGGCGTTCCCCCTCGTCCTCGACGTGGACTTGACGCCGAATCCGGTGTGCAGCGGGCCCGTGCACGGTCGGGTGGAGGTCTACGACCCCGCCGCTGCGAAGGCCGGGGCCACCGTGGAGTGGCGCGTCCGCGCCGGCGACGAGCAGTTGGCCGGCGGGCGCCTCGACATGGCCGCCCGGGTCGGCACGGCCGAGTTCAGCATCCCCTTCGACCGGGTGCCCGCAACCGAGACCGCCTTGCAGGTCGATGCCCGCATCGCCGGCTCGTCCGGCGGCCCTGCACCCGGCCGCTACGGCAAGGTCTGGCGGGACACGGTACGCCGGGGGTGCCACCCGGTGCGGGTGGCGTCCGTCGGTGACTCCGTGGTCTGGGGTCAGGGTCTGGACCACGACCAGAAGTTCCCTTATCTGACAGGGCAGTTGCTCGGGCGGGAGACCGGCCGGGGCCATCAGCACATGGACTACTCGATCTCCGGCGCGGTGCTCGACGCGCCCGAGCTGCCCGCGGGCAACGATGACGCGGCCTGTCTGCACACGACGGAGAAGCAGGACCCGGACGGAGACGGGGAGATGGAGTTCGGCGAGGTCACCCAGCAAATGCCGGACGTGTTCTGCCAATTGGAGAAAGCGGGCGCACAGGCACGGGCGGGCGGCTACGGTCTCGATCTGGTCGTGATCAACGGATGCATCAACGACCTCGATCCCTTCTTCGGCATCGGTGTCGGCATCACCCCCGGCTCGGAGAACCTGCCCAAGGCCGTGAAGCGCGAGTGCTCCGGTATCGGCGCGGCAGCGGAGAACCCGGCCAAGGACGTGCCCTACTTCAGCGGCGCGAAGGTCGGATACGGCGGACGCGGGATGCAGAAGGCGATCGAGAAAGCCCATTCGCTGCCGGGGCGGCCGAAGGTGGTCGTGGCCGACTTCTACTACGCGCTGAGCCGCAGCAGCTCTCCGATCCCGGTGAAGAACTGTTCGGCCCCCGGAGTCGCCGGGGGGCGGCTGGCCTCCTGCAAGAGCGCCCTCGGCAGCGTGGCCGAGCGCTACGAGCAGTACACACAACTGGCCAATGCCGCCTACCATCAGGCGGCGGCCTCGGCCAACAAGGCGTCCACGGACGGTCCGTACGCGGTTGCCGCCGACGGACTGTTCACCGTGGACAATGCCCTTCTCACCCGGGACTCCAAGGTCTGGAACACTCCGGTGTCCGACCCGGCGTTCCCGCTGCGCACGCGGGCCTGCCCCGAGCTCAGCCCGACTCCGGCGCAGTGTTTGACCGCGGCCGTCGCTCACCCCGACATCGAGGGCGCCCGGCAGTACGCCGACGCCTTTCTTCTCAACCCGAGTGTGCGCGAGTGGTTCCATCTCCCCCGGCAAGGGCCGCGGGCGCAGCTGAACGTCCCGGAGAACGCGCATGCCGGCAGTGAGGTGCGCATGTCGGTGACGGTGAACGGAAAGCCGCCCGCCGTCGGGTACCGCTACCACTGGTACTTCGGCGACGGTACGCAGCGGGAGACCGGCGAGGCAGCCGTCACCCATGTCTTCGACCGTAAGGGGCCCTGGCTGCCGCGTCTCGTGATGACCGGTCGGGATGGAGGGAAGGTCCTGGTCGAGGCGCCCCGGGCCGTCACCGCGGACTGAGGGCTCCGTCCGAGGGGCGGCTCGCAGACGCGGGCCGCCCCTCGGCATGTCCGCCCCGTCACCCGATTTCACCCATCGGCGACAACCGTGGCGGGGGCCGTTCTGTTGGGTCCGGAACCCTTTGGCCGGGGGCGGGACCGTCATACGCGCCTTGCGGCGGCTGCGCCGGCAATGACCAGCGCCGACACCGGCCGCCCGGCAATACGCCCCCGCTGTCCGTTCCCGCTTGCGGTTCCCGCTCTCCGTTCCTGCTCCCGGTTCCCGCTCTCCGTTCGGCCCCGCGTCGACGACGCCATGAAGGGCAGTGCGCGCGCGGGGGCCATCGCGAAACGGGGTGTCTTGGCCCGGTTGTGAACGGCGTGCTTCACGCGCGTGACAGGAAATTCGGAGTGTGAGACGCATCCGGAAGAACCGTTGACGTGGCTTATTTTCGCTGCCAACCTCTCGGGTGTGAGCCAGTCCGAGAAATTCGCCGCACGCCTGCACGTCGATCTGCGACGTCAGGCCAGCGCCATCTGTGCCGCTGGTCGCTAGTCCTGCCGACCGGCGCCGCCTCCTGACTCCTTTCACGGTTGATGTGCACGCCAGGCCACTGATGCGGCCGATGGCGGGTAACGCCTGCTGATCCCGGCTGTCCGCGTCATCGGACGGCCGTACGGCAGAGCCGTCGGCGCCGCGGTTCTCTCGCCCGCTTCCGTGAATGGCGGGATTTCTCGCAGGCAACTCCGGGCGATTCCCCTTTCCCCCTTTCCCCCTTTCCCCCTTTCCCCCTTTCCTCCTTTCGGTGTTCGTCCTGCCCTGATGAGAACCCCGGGCGCACCACTTCCGGCCGGGGTGCCCCTCATACCGAGGAGCAGGCCTTGACGTGGGTTCTCCCATGTCGGAAACCCCGTACGCGGACTTCCGAACCGCCTTTGTGGCCGACCAGGCGGTGAGCGAGGCGGACGCCGCCGCGCAGCACGTCAGTCCTCCTCTACTCCAGCAGCTCAGGAACGCACACCAGCCGCTCCACCGATCCCGAACAGGACCTTTCATGACCACGCTGAACGCATCGACCCGACGACAGTTCCTCACTCTGCTCGGTCTTTCGGCGGTCGCGGTGAGCTGCGGCACGACTGCGACCGGAGCACCCGGCAAGGACCAGACCAAGACGCTCCGGTATCAGGGCTGGGCGGGCCAGGTCACCTTGCCGGAGCTGGCCGAGGATCTCGGCTATCTGGAGGACGTGAAGCTGAAGTGGGTCGGCAACACGATCAGCGGACCGCAGGACATCCAGTCCGCGGCCACGGGCCAGATCGACTTCGGCGGGGCGTTCAACGGCGCGGTCGTCAAACTGGCCGCGAACAAGGCCCCCATCAAGGCGGTCATCAGCTACTACGGCTCCGACAAGGGCGCCTACAACGGCTACTACGTGCTCGATGACAGCCCGATCCGCTCGGCCCACGACCTGGTCGGCAAGAAGGTCGGGATGAACACCCTCGGCGCCCACGCCGAGGCGCTGCTCGACACCTATCTGGAGCGGAGCGGCTTGTCCCAGGGGCAGGTGGGCAAGGTCGAACCCCTGGTGGTGCCGCCCGTCAACACCGAACAGAGCCTGCGCAAGCGCCAGATCGAGGTCGCCGTCCTCGGCGGCATTCTGCGCGACAAGGCCCTGGCAAAGGGCGGTATCCGCCCGCTGTTCACCGACTACCAGCTGCTCGGCGCCTTCAGTGCCGGCACATATGTGATGACGGACCGCTTCCTCGCGCAGAACCCCGACACCGCGCGGACCTTCGTCACCGGGGTGGGGCGGGCCATCGAGTGGTCGCGGTCCACTCCGCGCAAGGAGGTCATCGCCCGGATGACGGACATCGTGAAGAAGCGGGGCCGCAATGAGGAAGCCGATCCCCTGCAGTACTGGAAGTCGTTCGGCGTCGCCGAGACGGCAGGCCGTATCACCGGCAAGGAACTCCAGCTCTGGATCGACTGGCTGGCCAAGCGCGGCGACATCCAGAAGGACCAGGTAACGCTCTCCGAGCTCTACACCAATGAGTTCAACGCCAACCGTGGCGGCGGCGCACCGTCCGCTTCGCCGTCCTCCTCCGCCGCGAAGAGCGGGAGCTGACCCATGCCGGAATCCACCACACCCAAGATCGCGTTCGAAGGCGTACGGAAGGACTTCACCGTCAAGGAACGGGCGGGGAAGCGCCAGGGCAAGAGCCGGGCAGACAAGGACCGTGCGGGACAGGACCGTGCGGGGGCACGCTGGGCAACCACCCGGCTCACCGCCCTCGACGGCATCGACCTGGAGATAGCGGCGGGCGAGTTCGTCGTCCTGGTCGGTCCCAGTGGCTGCGGGAAGTCGACTCTGCTGGATCTGCTCGGCGGTCTCGCCAGTCCCACCGCCGGGCGGATCCTCCTGGACGGCGAGCCCGTCACGGGCCCGGGGCTGGACCGCGGAATCGTCTTCCAGCAGTACGCGCTGCTGCCGTGGCGCACGGCGCAGGGCAATGTCGAGTTCGGCCTGGAGGCCACCGGGGTCCCGCGGCGCGAGCGCGCCGCACGGGCCAGGGAGTTTCTGGAACTGGTCGGGCTGTCCGGGTTCGAGAACCGCCATCCGCACGAGCTGTCGGGCGGGATGCGGCAGCGGGTCGCGATCGCTCGCAGCCTCGCCTACGACCCCGATGTGCTGCTGATGGACGAGCCGTTCGCCGCGCTGGACGCCCAGACCAGGGAGTCGCTGCAGGACGAACTGCTGCGGATCTGGCAGCGCACCGGAAAGACGGTCGTCTTCATCACGCACGGGATCGAAGAGGCCGTCTATCTGGGCCAGCGGGTCGCCGTCATGACCTCCCGGCCCGGCCGGATCAAGCAGGTCGTACCGATCGCCTTCGACTCCCGCACGGCGACGGACGACCTGCGTTCCAGTACCGAGTTCGCACGCTACCGGCACGAAATCTGGTCGCTGCTGCACGACGAGGTGGCCAGGGCCCAGCAGTTGGAGAAGGAGGAGGTTTCCGTATGAGCCCCGCGATCGGCACGAGCACCGCAACCGGCACGAGCCCCGCGGCCGGCCCGGACCAGGCCGTTCCCGGCCCGGCCCCTGCCCTCCCCGCGCCCACGCCACCCCGGACACCGCCACCGGGCCGGCGCCGGGAGCCCGGAGCGGTTGCGGTCCGCTTGCGCCAAGCCGCGCGTCGGCTGCCGTCCCTGCTCCTGAAGGGGGCCACCAAGACCGCTGCCATCGCCGCCCTGCTGCTCCTCTGGGAGGCCGCGCCGCGGCTCGGCCTCGTCGACCGGACGTTCCTGCCGCCGTTCAGCGAGGTCACCGGTGCCTGGTGGGAGCTGGCGGCCGACGGCCGGCTGGCCGACAACGCGGGCGCCAGCCTGGCACGGTCGTTCAGCGGATTCGGTCTCGCGGTGGCCGTCGCCGTGCCGCTCGGTCTGCTGATCGGCTGGTACCGGCCGGTCGCCGACCTGCTCGGTCCGCTGCTGGAGGTGTTCCGCAACACCGCCGCACTCGCCCTGCTGCCGGTCTTCGTGCTGCTGTTGGGGATCGGCGAGACATCAAAGATCTCCATCGTGGTGTACGCCTGCGTCTGGCCGATCCTGCTCAACACCATCAGCGCCGTACGCACGGTCGACCCCACGCTGCTCCGCCTCGCCAGGTCGATGGACCTGTCCGCACGACGGGTGTTCCAGAAAGTGATCCTGCCGTCCGCGGTGCCGGTCATGTTCACCGGTATCCGGCTGGCCGGAGCGGCCTCGATCCTGGTGCTGGTCGCGGCCGAGATGATCGGCGCCAAGGCCGGTCTGGGCTATCTGATCAATGCCTCGCAGTACAACTTCGCGATCCCGCAGATGTACGCGGGCATCATCACGATCTCCGCCATCGGCGTGGCCTTCAACCAGTTCCTGGTGACCGTGGAACGGCGGCTCAGCTCCTGGCGCGTCCCGACTGCCGGCTGACCCGGCCGGCCCGGCGCCCCGCCCGGCCCACTCACCCCCGCTCCGAGGAGCCCTCATGCCCGCACCCACCCAACGCCGGCTGCATCTCAACGCCTTCCTGATGAACGCCGGCCACCACGACGCCGCCTGGCGCCACCCCCGTACCCAGCCCGAACGCGTCACCGATCTGCGCTACTTCCAGCAGCTCGCACAGACCGCCGAGCGCGGCCGGCTCGACTCGATCTTCTTCGCCGACGGTCTGGCCCTGTGGGGGAAGGTCCGCCACAACGCCCTCGGTGGCTTCGAACCGCTCACCCTGCTGTCCGCCCTGGCCGCGGTCACCGAGCACATAGGCCTGATCGCGACCGTATCGACCACCTTCAACGAGCCGTTCCACACCGCCCGTAAATTCGCCTCGCTGGACCACATCAGCGGCGGCCGGGCCGGCTGGAACATCGTCACCTCCGGCACCGTGAACGAGGCCCGCAACTTCGGGCAGGACGAGCATCTGGAACACCGGCTGCGCTACGAGCGGGCGCGGGAGTTCGTCGAGGTCGCCACGAAGCTGTGGGACAGCTGGGAGGACGATGCGATCCTGCTCGACCGTGAGCGCGGCGTCTATGCCGACACCGACAAGGTGCGGGCGATCAACCACCGCGGGGTGTACTTCGGGGTGCAGGGCCCGCTGAACGTACCGCGCACCCCGCAGGGCCATCCGCTGCTGGTGCAGGCCGGTTCGTCGGAGGACGGCAGGGAGTTCGCCGCCGAGTACGCCGAGGCCGTCTTCACCGCCCAGCAGACGCTCGCCGACGGCCAGGCCTTCTACAAGGACGTCAAGTCCCGGCTGGCGCGCCACGGCCGGGCCGAGGACGACCTGAAGATCCTGCCCGGGATCTGCCCGGTCATCGGCTCGACCGAGGCCGAGGCCCGCGCGCTGGAGCAGGAGCTGACCGAGCTGCAGGTCCCCGAGTACGGGCTCGCCCAGCTGTCCGGGATGCTCGGCACCGATCTGACCGGGCTGCCGCTGGACGGGCCGCTGCCCGAGCTGCCCGAGGAGCGGGACATCAACGGGAACAAGAGCCGTTTCACACTCGTCGCCGAACTCGCCCGCCGCGACGGCCTCACCCTGCGTGAACTCATCGCCCGGCTCGGCGGCGGACGCGGTCACCGGGTCTTCGCCGGCACCCCGGAGCAGATCGCCGACCAGCTCCAGGAGTGGTTCACCCAAGGGGCCGCCGACGGCTTCAACATCATGGCGCCCCATCTGCCGGGCGGCCTGGAGGACTTCGTCGACCAGGTCGTGCCCCTCCTCCAGCGGCGCGGTCTGTTCCGTACCGAGTACACCGGCCGCACCCTGCGGGAACACTACGGCCTGTCCCGCCCGGTCAACCGGCTGGCCGCGGCCGCCTCGGGAGAGGGGCGGCCGGCATGACCGGACTCGACCTCACCACCGAGGTGCTGGTGGTCGGCGGCGGGCCCGCAGCCACCTGGGCCGCGCTCAAGGCGGCCCAGGCCGGGGCGGACGTCGTCCTCGCCGACAAGGGCTACTGCGGCACCAGCGGCGCCACCGCCTCGGGCGGCACGGGCGTCTGGTACGTCCCGCCGGAGCCGGCCGCCCGCCGGGCCGCCCTGGAAAGCCGGGAGGCGCTGGGCGGATATCTGGCCGACCGGCGCTGGAAGGAACGCGTACTGGACCAGACGTATGCCGGCATGAACGAGCTGGCCGCAGCGGGCCGTTACCCCTTCCCGGCCGGCCCGGACGGCAAGCCGCTCAGGAACGGGCTGCAGGGCCCGGAGTACATGCGCCGGATGCGGATCCGGGTCCAGCGGGCCGGCGTGCGGATCCTCGACCACAGTCCGGTCACCGAGCTGCTCACCGACCCGTTGGGCGCGGCCTCCGGAGCCAGCGGCCACCGGCGCCAGGCCGGGTACCCCTATCGCGTACGCGCCGGGGCGGTCGTCCTCGCCACCGGCGGCTGCGCGTTCCTCAGCGGCGCGCTGGGCTGCAACGTCAACACCGGGGACGGGGCGCTGTTCGCCGCCGAAGCCGGCGCTGAGCTGTCGGGGATGGAGTTCTCCAACGCGTACGGCATCGCACCCGAAGGCACCTCGGTCACCAAGAGCGCCTTCTACTCCTTCGCGACCTTCTACCACGAGGACGGCACGGTCCTGGAGGGCGCGGCGAGCCAGGGCGGCCGGTCGGTGATCGCCAAGGCGTTGCTCGGCGAGAAGGTGTACTGCCGCCTCGACCGGGCCGACGCGGCCGCCCGGCAGGCGATGCGGCTGGCCCAGCCGAACTTCTTCCTCACCTTCGACCGCCTGGGCGTCGACCCCTTCACCGAGCTCTTCGCCGTCACACTGCTCGCCGAGGGCACGGTGCGCGGCACCGGCGGCATCCGCATCACCGGCGACGACTGCGCCACCACCGTCCCCGGGCTGTACGCGGCCGGGGACGCCGCGACCCGTGAGCTGATCTGCGGTGGTTTCACCGGAGGCGGCAGTCACAACGCCGCGTGGGCCATCTCCTCCGGCACCTGGGCAGGCCGGGGCGCGGCCCGTCACGCCCGCTCCCTCGGCGCCCGCGCCGGCACCCGGCGCCTGACGGCCGCGGGCGGGGCCGGGCTCCGGCCGACCGGCACGCCGGGCCCGGCCGACGGCTTCCGACATGCCGTCACCGCGGTCCAGGGCGAAGTGCTGCCGTACGAGAAGAACTATCTGCGCCACGGCGACCGGCTCGCCGCCTCGCTGCACCTGCTCGACGGCGTCTGGCAGGAGCTGCGCGCCGCCGTCCGGGCCGATGGCGGGGATGCCGTACGGGCCCGGCAGGCCGCAGCGATGACCGCCCACGCGCGCTGGATGTACGCCTCGGCGCTGGCCCGCACCGAGACCCGCGGCATGGCCAAGCGCCTCGACTTCCCGGAACAGGACCCCGGGCAGCACCACCGCATCGTCAGCGGCGGCCTCGACCGGGTGTGGACCCGGCCCGAACCCCTGACGGCGGTGGTGACCTCACCGACCGCGCCACTGGAGGCGGCTTCGTGATCGAACTGGTCTCGGCGGAACGGTGTATCGCCTGCGACAAGTGCATCAAGGTCTGCCCCACCGACGTCTTCGACCGCGGTACGGACGGCATCCCGGTGCTCGCGCGCCGCTCCGACTGCCAGACCTGCTTCCAGTGCGAGGCGAACTGCCCGGCCGACGCCCTGTATGTCGCACCCCAGACCCGGCCCCTGCCCGACGATCCGGCGGTGCGCGATGAGGAGCACCTGAACCGTACGGGCCTCCTCGGCAGCTACCGCCGCGCCATCGGCTGGGGAGAAGGCCGCACCCCCGGCGCTCTGCGCGCCATCGGCCCGGCACTCAACCCGCCGGGCTCCCAAGCCACCTCACTACCCATCACCTCTTGAAGGGATCACCACCCATGTCCAGCAGCAGCACCAGCTTCGACATCCGCAGGATCGGGGGACGCATCGGCGCCGAGATCGTCGGCGTGGACCTCGGCGCCGGCCTCGACCCCGCCCTCGTCACCGAGATCAACTCCGCGCTCCTGGAACACAAGGCGCTGGTCTTCCGTCACCAGCAGCTCGACGACGCCGGCCAGCTCCGCTTCGCCTCCCTCTTCGGCGAGCTCACCACCGCGCACCCCACCGTCCCCTCCGTCGACGGGCAGCCCAACATCCTGCCGGTCGACGGCGACGAAGGCATCCGCGCCAACCGGTGGCACACCGATGTCACCTTCGTCCGCACTCCCCCGAAGGCGTCCACCCTGCGCAGCATCGTGGTCCCGCCCTACGGCGGCAACACACTCATCGCCAACACGGCCGCCGCGTACCAGGATCTGCCCGAGCCGCTGCGCGAGCTGGCCGACAAGCTGTGGGCGGTCCACACCAACGACTACGACTATGCCGCCCCGAAGAACGACAAGGCCGCCGAGCACCGCAAGAAGTTCGTCTCGCGGAAGTACCGCACCGCACACCCCGTGGTGCGCGTTCACCCCGAGTCCGGGGAGCGGGGGCTGTTCATCGGCGGCTTCGCCCAGAGCATCGTCGGCCTCGGCCCGTCCGATTCCCGCGATCTGCTGCGCCTGTTCCAGTCCTATGTCACCCGCCCCGAGAACATCGTGCGGGTGGCCTGGACTCCCGGCGACCTCGTCCTGTTCGACAACCGCATCACCCAGCACTACGCCCCCGACGACTACGGCGATCTGCCGCGTCTGCTGCACCGGGTGACCGTCGCCGGCGATGTACCGGCCGGCATCGACGGCAGGCTCAGCCACGCCATAGAAGGCGACGACGCCACCCACTACACACCCGCCGCTGCCTGAGTCCGTCCGCCGGGGCGGAAACCGGATCTCCGGTTTCCGCCCCGGCCGCATGCCGTCCACCGGACTGGAGCGTGATGGCCTCGTCCGGCAGCGGGCCCCGGGCCGTCAGTCGGTGCCTCGGCCGACGGGGCGAATGCCGGCCGACCACTTCTCCTCGATGCGGCCGAATTTCCATAGGGCGAGCAGGTCCAGGAACGGCGGCGCGCCGCGCGGCGACGCGCCGCCCAGCGGGCAGCCGAAGTGGCTACGCCGCCTCTTCCTTGATGTAGTCCTCGTACTCGGCGGCGGTCAGCAGGCCGTCGAGCTCCTTCGGGTCGGACATCGTGATCACCATCAGCCAGCCGTCCCCGTACGGGTCGGTGTTGACGTTCTCCGGCTCGTCGTTCAGCGCCTCGTTCCGCTTGGTGATCTTGCCGCTCACCGGCATATAGACCTCGGTCACGGCTTTGACCGACTCGATGCTCCCGAACGGCTCGCTCGCCGTGAGGTCATCGTCAGCGCTGGGAAGCTCCACGTAGACGATGTCACCGAGCTGCCGCTGCGCGAAGTCCGTGATGCCCGTGGTCACCTTCTTCCCCTCGACCCGGACCCACTCATGATCCTTGGTGTACTTGAGGTCCTGCACCACGTTCGTCACGTCGTCTCCTCTATGTCGTGGCTGCCAACCCTGATCACCATGCGGCCGGCAGAGCCGCTTGAGAGGTGACCCCGGGGGCAAAACGCCGGACCGGACAGAGGTCTTCGCCCGGGCGGGCGAGTCCCGCGGCTTTCGGGCGGCACGGGCGCGCCCACGCTCGCCGAGTATCCGAACGAACTGGCCGGATCGGGCCCGGTGCCACTGGAACCATGTGCCGAGAGCGCGACCTACCTGCGGATTCGACGGACCGAATTGCCCTCGGTTCCGGATGACGTCAACGGTATTCGGAGATCCCATTTCGCGTCGGCGTGAAACCGTTCGACGAGGTGCGTACTGAAGAGGACGGACGGGCGTTCAGGTTCCGCACCGGGGCTCAACGGCGGGCCGTCCAGTACCGCTTGAACACCTCCAGCTGGAGGGAGCACTCCAGGGAGGTGACTTCCTCGCTGCCCTCGAAACCGCCGGTGAGGAAGTCCGCGAGGTGCTCCTCGTCGCGAAAGACGCCTCCGTAGGTGAAGACCGAAGCGGCCGCCGTGAGCGCGAGGAATCGCGTCGCGGGGTGGTCCGCGAGGGAGGCGGCGAGGCGCTTCACGGCGCCCGGGCGGCAGCCGATGCTCAGCACCGCCTCGACCGCGTAGCCGATGTCCCGTGGATCGACCTCGACACGGGGACGCAACAGGCCGGAGTCGAGCAAGGCGGCGACGGTGCGGCGGGCGCGGGACTCGGTGATGCCGAGGGTGCGGGCAAGGGCGGAGAACGGCATCCGGGCGTCGTTGCGCAGTACGGCGACGGTGTCGCGTTCCAGGCCGCTCAGCGGGGTGTCACGCGGGTGGGCGGCAGGCCGGCTGGTGTTCTGCCCCGCGAGCGCGGCGATTTGATGGGACGTCAGGCGAGGGAGGCGCCAGGCCGACGTGCTGGTGAGCCGGCGCAACATCCACTCGGTGCGCAGGGTGCGGATTCCCGGCACCGCGGGCAGTTCGGTGGTGAGGGCGCGGGTCGTGTCGGCCCGGGTGGGGCCGTGCAGCATGCAGAAGACGTCTGCGGCTCCGGACGCGAGTGACACGAACGGGGTGTCGGCGCGCGCGGCGAGGGCTCGTGCCACCTCGGGTGCCCGCCCGGGTTCGGTGCCGATCCATACGGTGGCGGGCAGGCCTTCGGCCAGCAGCGACCACTCGATTTCGCAGATCACCCGCATCGCCCCGTCGTCAACGAGGCGTGCGTAGCGTCGGGCGACGGTGCGGGCCGAGCTGTCGAGGACGCGGGCCAGCACGTCGAAGGACGCCCGGGGAGCCGTCTGCAGTGCGGCGATCAAGTCGAGATCGATGTCGTCGATCACGGTGTCCTCCATGGCTCCTGGCGCCTCGCCTTCCGTAGCTCGCGTCGACTGTCGACCCTAGCCGAGCGCCTGCCGGAATCGGGCATCAGGAGGGGCCTTGCGCGGGGATACGGCATCGGCAGCACGGTCTGCGCCCGGACGCGACACTTCGGCGCCTGAATCCAGCATGCCACGTGTTAGGGTGCAGGAATTCGGCGCACACAGCATGCTGCGCGCATGAAAACGGCACGCACACCGCGTCCGCAGCCACCGCGCCTGCGGCAAGCGCGGCGGCCGCGTCCCGCATCTGCCACCACCCGCCCGCGAGGAGAACTCATGAATGCGATCGCCCTTGGAGACGTCTCGGTACTGCGGACGGTGGAGTACGAGGGCACGACCCGGCTGCCGGAGGAGATGTTCGGCGACATCCCGGGCGAGGTCTGGGAGGCCAACCGGCACTGGCTCGCCCCCGATTTCTGGGACGTGCGGACGGGACTACTGAGGTCGTGCGTGCAGACCTGGGTGCTGCGCAGCGCCGGCCGCACGATCCTGATCGACACCGGGGTGGGCGACGCCAAGGAACGTCCCGGCATGCCGGCCTTCCACCAGCTGAACACGGGATACCTCGCGCGCCTCGCGGCCGCCGGGGTGAGGCCGGAGGATGTCGACGTCGTGGTCAACACGCACCTCCATGCCGACCACGTCGGCTGGAACACCCGCCGGGTGGACGGGGAATGGGTGCCGACCTTCCCGAATGCCCAATATCTCTTCCCGCGTGCCGACCACGACTTCTGGAATCCGGCCAACCACCACACCCGCCGTATGGAAGCAGCCAACCGCAACGTCTTCGAGGACAGCGTCGAGCCGGTCGTCCGCGCCGGCCTGGCGACACTGTGGGACGACTCGTTCGTGATCGACGAGAACCTGACCCTGGCCCCGGCGCCCGGCCACACCCCGGGCTCCTGTGTCGTGCTCCTCTCCTCCGGTCAGGACCGTGCCGTCTTCGTGGGAGACCTGCTGCACAATCCGGTGCAGGTGGTGGAGCCCCACTGCAACAGCTGCTTCTGCGAGGACCCCGCCGGCGCACGCGACTCGCGCCAGCGGGTCCTCGGCGAGGCGGCCGACGCGGGGCGGATCGTCTTCCCCGCCCACCTGCGCGGTGAGCGACCGGGGATGCGGGTCGAACGGTCCGGCAGCCGGTTCGCCATCCGCTCATGGGCGTCGCTGGCGGCCACGGCATGACCGGCACTCACCGCGGCGCCAGCCACCGGGACATGACCCGCCGGAGCACCACGCAGCCGCGCGACGCAGGGCCCGGCCCCGTCGTGCGCACGACCGGCGGACGGGTACGCGGCCTGCACCAGGACGGCGTGCAGGTGTTCCACGGGATCCCCTATGCCGCCGCACCCGTCGGTGCGGCCCGCTTCGCGGCGCCGGGCGCCGCCCCCACCTGGCACGGTGTCCGTGACGCCACACGGCCCGGCCCCACCGCGCCGGCCCCGGCCCGCCAGGGATTCGCCGGCATGGACCTCAGCCCGGTCACCGGCCCGCCACCGATACCGGGCGACGCATACCTCAGCGTCACCGTGACCACGCCGGACCCGGGCGCGGGCGGACTGCCCGTGCTGGTCTTCGTGCACGGCGGAGGCTTCCTCTCCGGCACCGGCCAGGCAGCCCTCTACGACGGAGGACCGTTCGCACGCAGCGGAGTCGTCCTCGTCACCCTCAACTACCGTCTGGGCATCCCGGGTTGGCTCACGCTGCCCGGCGCCCCGGAGAACCGGGGCCTGCTCGACGTGATCGCCGCCCTGCGCTGGATGGCGGACAACGCCGCGGCCTTCGGCGGCGATCCGCACCGTGTGACGGTGGCGGGCCAGTCCGCGGGCGCGATGATCGTGGCCGCCCTCCTGGCCGCTCCCCCGGCCACCGGACTCTTCCGCCGGGCCATCAGCCAGAGCGGCAACGGCCTGTGCGCCGTACCGACCGGCCACAGCCTCGCGATCACTTACCAGATATGTGCGACGCTCGGCCTGCCGCCCCGCGTCGAGGCGTTCCACGGTGTGGACGACGCCCGTCTGGCCGCCGCCCTACAAGAGCTCCCGCCCACCGGTCCCGCACTCTCCGGCCACCTCGATCCGTCCCTGGGCAACAGCCCCTTCAAACCGGTGATCGACGGTGTCCTGCTGGAACAACAGCCCGCACTCGCCCTCCGCACAGCAGGCCAAGACGGCACGGGCCCGGTGCCGGCACGAGAGCTCCTGATCGGCACCAACGCGGACGAGGCCGCTCTCTACACCGTCCCCGGCGGCGCGGTCAGCTCGATGACCACCCGCACACTGGCCGCCACCGCGGCGCGGCGCTCCGCCCGGCCGGAGGACCTGCTGGCCCACTACCGCACCCGGCTCCCCGATGCCGGGCCGGGCGAGTTGGCGACCCGCCTGATGACCGATCTGTACCTCGCCGGCAGCCGGGCACTCGCGGACGCCCACAGCACGCTCCCGGGCACCCGGACCTTCGCCTACCACTTCACCTGGCGGTCCACCGCCTTCGACGGCCGGCTCGGCGCCTGCCACTGCGTCGAGCTGCCCTTCGTCTTCGACCGCACGGACCTCCCCGCGCTGCACGGCAAACACGCCCTCCTCGGCCCCGATCTGCCGGACCGTGGCGTGGCGGACCTCGCGGCCCGCACACACGCCGCCTGGGTCGCCTTCGCCACCCACGGCGACCCCGGCTGGCAGCCCTACGACACCGACCAGCAGGCCACCATGCACATCGACCACACCTGGCGCCTGCACCACGGCACCCCCACCTCGGCCACCACAGGAGAACCGGCATGACCCAGACCTCCCGCAACCACACGGCCGCCCCCGGCCCCGCCACAGGGAACGCGGACGCACCGCAGGCGCCACCGGCATTCCCACCCTCCGCACGCAGAGGCCCCGTTGTTCAGGTCTCGGGACAGGGCGCGCTCGACCCGGCGACCGGCGCCGTCCTGCACACGGGAGACGTCGCGGCACAGACGACGTGCGCGCTGGAGAACGTCCGTGCCGCGCTGGCGGCAGGTGGTGCCTCGCTCACGGACGTCGTGATGCTCCGGGTCCATCTGACGGAACGGGCGCACTACGCGGCGATGAACGAGGCCTACGGACGCTTCGTCAACCGCTACTTCGGCACCGGACCACGGCCGTGCCGCACCACCGTCATGGTCGGACTTCCGCTCGCCGGCATGCTGGTCGAAATCGATGCACAGGCGGTGGTCGGTTACTGAGCGCCGGTTTCCCGCCCGGCGTCGGCAGGAGTACGGAGCCGCTGCCGACGTGGTCGAGCGGGCTCCCCCACCCGCCGGACCCACCGTCATGAGTCGCAGGGCCAACGCTCCCGGCCCCGGGGCGTTCGGACATGGCGCTGGACGCTGGACGCTGGACGGGGCGAGCTTTCCACATGCTCATGAGCGATTCGCGCTATTCCGCTTCCCGCTTCCCGCTTCCCGCTTCCCGCAGGTGCTGGAGGGCGCAGCACAGCACAGGACATCTCACCGGCAGATCAGAGCACCGCTACCCCCGGCTCACCGGACGAGGAAGCGCTGCGACTGCTGTCCGTCGTGGGCACGCAGCGCATGGAGGTGCCCGGCTGAGCCTCGCGGACCTGTCCACGGGCACCGGCATGGTGGCCCTGCTCCCGCGCCTGCGCAGGTAGGACCGGTTGCGGCGGGACGTGCAGACGGTGTCGGCACGTACTCGGTCCGGGTGCTCGCGGGGTCTGCCGCGACCGACCCGGCGGCTCTTCCCGGAGGCCCCCTTTTCGCCGTGGACCCTGGACGAGGGCGACGGCGAACAGCGCGAAGGCGAGCACGACGACGCCCACGCGGACGTAGTCCGCTTTCGCGGCAGCCCCTGAAGCGTGCCGCAGAAGGCATGGCGCGGACCGCCTTGGTCGACTCCACCGCGCACCGGGCCCACCCGCACACCGCCGTCGCCCGCAAAAGGGAGATACGGGCGGGGACGGACCGCAAGATCCAAACCGCGCGCAGCCATGCCGACCGGCAAAACACCAGGCCGCCGTGCCCGCCACTCTCACCCGGCGCCGCCCCTCCACGCTTGCGTTTTGGGCTGCCTCAGGGGAGGTATAGGCTGCGGACAAGAGGTACAAATGCGGCATATTCGACATGCCTGTAGGGCGGCCACCGCTCAGTGGCCTGCCTAGGGGCAGCACCCGAACCTCTCGTTCTCGCCTGCTGTGGGGACATCTCATCGGGTGCGGCCGCCAGATTCCTAGCGCTAAGAAGGTGTGGACCTATGTCCACCAATCGTTTGAAGCGAGCCATCGCTCTGACCGCGGGAGGTCTCCTGCTCGCCGGTGGCGCCGCCGTCGCCACCGCCGGAACGGTTTCCGCTGCCCCGACGCATGCGCCGTCCAGCTACTCCAGCCACAACGGCGGCCATGACTGGGGCGACCATGACGGCTTCAACCGTGGCGGCCACGGCGACTACTTCGGCTTCGACCATGGCGGTTACTACGGCTATGGCGACTTCGGTTACGGCGACTTCGGCTACGGCGACTTCGGCTACGGCGGCGGCTACTGACCATCGCTTCCTGACCGCCCAAGCATGCAGGTGCCCTGGAGCTCGCCTCCAGGGCACCACGCCGTTTGCACCTCTCCCTCGCCACGAGGGTGATGACACAGCCGATGCGGTACGTTCCGGCGCCGCCGCCGTCATTACCCACCCCCGGACAGTCGTGCAGCATCACCTTCGCCGCGCGCACCCCTCGTAGCCGCGGCCGGCGAAGACACGCCTGGGTCGTCGGCGGGGGCGTCCTCGGGTGCCACGGGTGTGCGGGATCATGTCCAGCAGCCCTGCCTTGCGCAGCTCGCCCAGGAGGACCTCGCCCAGGAGTACCTGGTGCAGATATGACCAGACTCCCGCCTCGGTCCAGTCGCGCAACTGCTGCGCGGCATGCGCGAAGTGGTCGGGCTGGCCGGGGACCTCGGCGTCCGGGCACCGCCGCCAGGCGCGATACGCGCCGACCTCACCTCGGCCTCCTCCAACTCGCTTGCAGCATCATCCGCTTACTGCAGCATCATCTGCTTACGACGCCTTCGAACCTCATTCAGAACGATCAGTCAGGGCCCTAAAGCTGCCGCAGGTAATCGCGGAGTGTGCGGGCGACCTGTGCCATGACGGCATCGGCATCGGGTTGGGTGCCGGCAGGTACGAGTGACTCGGTGAGGACGGCGATAGCGAAGGCCTGGCCGTCGGAGTGCTCGACGACACCGATTTCGTGCCGGAGGTTGAGGAGGGTGCCGGTCTTGGAGGACCAAGTGGAGGCGTCGGAGCTGAAGTCCGGGGCGAGTCGGTGCCGCAGCAGGTTGTCGGCCATGAGGCTGCGCACGCGCCCGGCCACCTCCGGGTGGATCGCCGACGGTGTCCACAGGGCCTGCAGCAGCTCGACGTACGAGCGCGCGCTGCCGGTGTTCGCGCGGGTCACGTCGAGCTGCGGCACCCGGTGTCCGCGGCCGCTGGTGCCGGCGTCTATGGCGAGAGCGTGGGCGAGGTGTACCTCTGCGGCATCGAAGCGTTCCACGGGGGTGTCGGTCAGCTCTCGGATGGTGTGCCGGACGGAGATGCCCTGGAGGCCGAGCTCTCGCAGGATGCCGGCCACCTGAGCGGGCGGGGTGAGTGCGAACAGCGCGTCGGCGGCCGTCCCGTCGCTCACGCCGGTGCTCAGGTAGAGCAGGTCGTCGACCGCGATGTGGGCGGGATGGCGGAACCGGCTCAGCCCGGTCGAACCGGGCGAGGTGAGGCGCCCGGGTTCCACCGTGAGCATCGTCGATCCGTTGATCTCGCCCCGCCGGATGCGCTCCACGGTCGCCAGTGCCAGTGGGACCTTCACCAGGGAAGCGGCGGGCAGTTGGGTGTCCGGCTCGATGCCCAGTTCCTCTCCCGTATGCAGGTCACGTACGAGAAGGCAACCGTGCAGGCCGCCGTCGCACAGTCGTTGGCGCATCTCGCGAAGCAGTGCCTCCGTGCTCACGTCAGCACCGCACCCTCCGTACCCACGCCCTCGTCGGCGCCGAGGCAGCGGGCGATGTCCTCGCCCAGACGCGCGCGGATGTGGTCCGGGTTGCCGGCCGCGGCTGCGGCCAGGACGAACCCCCGGGTGAGGGTGATCTCGCCGATGGGGCACCAGCACAGTGCGAGTTCCTCGGCCTGTGCGGGTGAGCACAGCAGCACATCGCGCGAGCACAATGCCTCTGCCGCAGCGGTCGTGTGGTCGGCCGCGACAGCGAGCTGGGCGGGCCGCAGGCCAACGGCGTCACGCAGCCGCGTCAGCGGGTCACGGATGTGCGGCACATCGTCCTCCGGCTGGATCCAGATACGGCGGGGCCGGCCGAGTGAGGCACGCCCCATGCGAAGTGTCTCGACGTAGAGGCGCTTCACTCCGGGATCCTGCGCGCCGGCAAGTCCGAGCGGAACGGACCATGTCGCCTCGTCCCGCGGCACGGCGAGCAATGCGGCACGCACCTGCTGGGAGTGGAGGAGCTCCGTCCGCTCCGCCGGCGCCGCGGCGCGGAGATCGAGGGTGACACCGTGACCTCGTGCATCGGCGATGAGGCGGGCGAGACGTGCCGTGGAGCAGATGTCGGGAACCGCGAGCCGCCAGGGCTTGAGCTTGGCCACCTCGGCCTCGTGGTGCAGCACATCGGCCGCGAGTACGAGCCGTCTGGCTGCCGGCAGCATGTCCCGGCCGAATGGGGTGAGAACGGCCCGCCGCGACGTCCGTTCGAACAATGGTTCACCGAAGCGTTCCTCAAGGGCGGCGACGCGACGGCTCGCCACCGACTGCGACATTCGCGCAGCAGCCGCTCCGACGGTGAAACTGCCGCGCTCGCTCACGCTGACAAAGGCACGACACGCTCCCACCAGATCCACGGCACGCACCCTATGCCATTTCGGCATGGAAACGCCCATGAGCGCATTGGACTGCATAGACGCTGGAACGCGAGGGTGATCACGGAAGCCGGGCCACCTCCCGCAGGGGCCGGCCACGACCCCTACCCCCGTACGCGCCGCGTGCCGGGGAGTCCCTGGAGGCATTGACATGCAATACACCCGAGCCCGGCGCCTCGTTCTTGCGGCGCTTGCCGCACTCGGCCTCGTGCCGCTCGCAGCCTGCGGCCACGGCGGCGCCCCGGTCTCTTCGTCTCCGTCCACGGAAGCGGCCCGCTCCGGCGCGGAACCGAAGTCTTCCGCCCGCGCATTCAAGGAACTTGAGCGCAAGTTCGATGCGCGGCTCGGCGTCTACGCCGTCAATACCGGCACCGGGCGCGAGGTCACCTACCACGACGGTCAACGCTTCGCCTATGCCTCCACCTTCAAGGCCCTGGCAGCCGGTGCCGTGCTGCGAAAGTACTCACTGCACGGAATGGACAAGGTGATCAAATACTCCCGCGGCGATCTGGTCTCCTACTCCCCCGTGACCGAAAAGCACGTCGGCACCGGGATGAGCCTGCGTGAGCTGTGTGACGCCGCCGTCCGCTACAGCGACAACACGGCGGCCAATCTGCTGTTCGACGCGATCGGCGGGCCCAAGGGCCTGGACGCCGTACTCGAAGAGCTGGGTGACGACGTCACACGGATGGACCGCCGCGAGCCACAGCTGAACCAGTGGTCACCGCGCGACACACGTGACACGAGCACACCCAGGGCGCTCGCCAAGGACCTTCGCGCATTCGTTCTCGGCAACGTCCTCCCTCAGCGCGAACGCGCGCAGCTCGCGAAGTGGCTGCAGACCAACACCACCGGAGCGGAACTCATCAAGGCCGGGATGCCCCACGACTGGGTTGTCGGCGACAAGACCGGAGCCGGCAGCACCTACGGCACCCGCAACGACATCGCGGTGGTGTGGCCACCCCACGCCGCCCCCATCGTCGTGGTGATCACGTCGAACCGCGGCAGCAAAGACGCGGACTACGACAACGCCCTGATCTCGAAAGCGGCATCGGTGGTCGCTGAGACGCTGTCGTAGCTGTCATAGCTGTCGTAGCTGTCGTTGACCCTCTCCACGGCTGTCCGCAGTCCCTCGTGACCCCCGTGGTCCCGAGGCCCGGCCGCCTGTTTGAGGTGTGATTGCCGTGCCGGGCGGTGTGCCGGCAGCGCGCTCGCCGTACCCGACCGCTTCGGGCACAGGATGTCGGGTCCGGCAGGGTGGGGCCTTCCTAACGTGAGTGAACGAAAGGGAAGGAGACCGGGATGCTGGAGCGGCTGAACCGGGCCATGGAGCACATCGAGTCGCGCCTCGACCAGCCGATCGACGTGGTCGAACTCGCGCACATCGCGGTGACGTCGGAGTACCACCTCCGTCGACTGTTCTCAGCGCTGGCAGGCCTCCCGCTGTCGGAGTACATCCGCCGCAGACGGCTGACCGTGGCGGGCGCCGAGGTGCTCGCCGGTGAACGGACACTGCTGGACGTCGCGATGCGCTACGGCTACAGCTCCGGAGAAGCCTTTGCGCGGGCGTTCCGCGCCGTCCACGGCGTGGGTCCGGGCGAGGCCCGGCGGACCGGTGCGGCTTTGCACTCCCAGCCTCGGATGTCCTTCCGGCTCATCGTCGAAGGGAACAGCAGCATGCGATACAGGATCGTGGACAAGGACGAGTTCCGTGTGGTCGGCAAGAAGGCCCGCGTCCCGCTCGTTCACGAGGGGACCAACCCCGCGATCGCCGAGTTCGTCCGGGGCATCGGCCCGGAGACGCTGGGGCGTATCACGGCACTGTCCGACCAGGAGCCGACGGGGATCGTCGCGGTGAGCGACAACCTCGATCCGAGCCGGGCGGAGGGGACCGAACTCGACTACTACCACGGCGTGGTGACACGCGCGGACGCTCCCGGGGATATGGACGTCCTTGCCGTCCCCGCGGGGACCTGGGCCGTCTTCGAGAACTCCGGCCCGTTTCCGCGTGCGCTGCAGTACCTGTGGCGGGACGTGTTCACGCAGTGGTTCCCGTCGAACCCGTACCAGAGCAGGCCGGGGCCCGAGATCCTGCAGGTGAGCCTGTCGCAGGACGGGGAGCAGGCGGACGCGGGGCTGTGGATTCCCGTGGAGCGTTCCGCCGCCTGAGCGGGCACCACACGGCGACCCGGGATCGGGCCCGGGTCGCCGCAGGGTGAAGATGCCGGCCGACGGCATCGAGCGGTCTGCGGAAGTCGCAGGTCAGGCGTTCTCGTTCGCCCCGGCGGCTTCCCCGGGTGGCGGCTTCGACCCCGGGCTGTCGCTGCGCGCTGTCGCCACGGCGGGGCCGCCCCGGGCGGGACGCGTCCACGGGATCAGCGCCGGGACGCGTGCGCGGTAGGCCTCGTAGGAAGCACCGAACTGACCGGCCATCAGGCCGTCCTCGATCCGGACCCGGCGTAGCAGCCAGGGGACGGCAACCACCAGAAAGGCCAGCCAGACGCCGAAGCCGCAGGCCAGCATGCCGCCGACGAGCAGGCCGAGGAGGCCGGTGTAGATGGGGTGGCGGACCAGCCGGTAGGGACCGTCGGTTCGCAGCTCGTGGCGCTCGTGGACCATCGGGACGCCGGCCCACATCGTGCCCAGAACCCAGCGGGCCCACAGCAGCAAGGCGGTGGAGACGACGGCGAGCAGGGCACCCAGCAGCGCGAGCTCAGGCTGCCAGTACTGGAAGTGGCGCCAGAGGGACGGCGGAGCGTGCCTGACCAGCGTGAAGAACACGGAGGCGGCCACGATCAGCAGAACCCGGCGGAGCATGGTGCGACGCAGTCCACGCAGCCAGCCGCCCAGACCGGCCTGGCTCTTCACACCGAAGTAGACAGCACCCACGATCCAGGCCACGAGAAAGATCACGACACAGACGCCGGAGAGAGCAACAACTACGGAATGAAGAGAGTCCATGCCCCCACACTGCTCCGCGTGTGGAGCGGGTCACCACCACCCACGGGTTGATTCAGAGTCTCCACCCACGGGCCGAGACCGCCGTCACACCCCGGCACGGCGGTGAGGACCGAGCCGCCGTCCGGACCGAGCCTCGTGCCACCGGCACAACGAGCCCGTGCGGCAGCCGTGGTGGCCGCGAAGGCGCCGAACGTCACCGCTCTGTACGGAGGTTCGGCGCAACGAGCAGGTGGGAGACGTCCCTCCGGCGCCCACGCGATCGCCAGCCACACGACTGCCGGGACCGCACGCACGATCCACCACAAGGCCCTTCAAAGCGTGTCCAACCCCTCACTACGAGTGAGCGAAATATCCGAATAGCGGGCGTTCGCCTCACACCCGCAACGTGCCCCCCAAACTCGTGAGGCTCACCGAACGTCTCGCTTAATGAACAGGTACGACCATGAGTCGGACAAACACCCAGTCGCCTCAGGGCTCCCCGCAGGCCGTGCAGGACTCCGCGCCCGCGTTGTCGCACGGCCTCAAGCAGCGCCATCTGTCGATGATCGCGCTCGGCGGGGTCATCGGCGCGGGGCTCTTCGTGGGCTCCGGGGTCGGCATCGCCGCGGCGGGGCCGGCAATCGTCCTCCTCTTCGCGGGTACCGGCGCGCTGGTCATGCTGATCATGCGGATGCTCGGCGAGATGTCCGCGGCCCGGCCCTCCACCGGCTCCTTCTCGGTGCATGCCGAGGAGGAACTCGGCTCCTGGGCCGGGGCCACCTCGGGCTGGATGTACTGGCTGATGCTCTGCGCCGGCGTGGCCGCCGAGGCCACCGCGGCAGGCGCCATCATGCACACCTGGGTGTCGTTCCTCCCTGCCTACGGCTGGGTGGCAGTCTTCATGGTGTTCTTCTGCGTCAGCAATCTGACCGCGGTCAAGAACTTCGGCGAGTTCGAGTTCTGGTTCGCCGCCGTCAAGGTCACCATGATTGTCGCCTTTCTGGTGCTGGGCGTGCTCGGCATTCTCGGGGTGTTCGGCAGCGCGCCCGGCACAAGCCATCTCACCGGCCACGGCGGCTTCTTCCCGACCGGCGCCGCCGGACTCGCCGCCGGGCTGCTGACCACCATTTCGGGGTTCGCCGGGCTGGAGACCGTCACCATCGCGGCGGCGGAGTCCGACCGGCCGAGCCGGAACGTGGCCCGTGCCGTCCGTACTGCCGTCTGGCGCATCGCCGTTTTCTACATCGGCTCCATGGCCGTGGTCGTCACCCTGGTGCCGTGGAACGACCCGAAGGTCGCCGCGGACGGCCCGTACGTCACCGTGCTCGACAGGCTCGGCATCCCGGGAGCCGGCACGATCATGCAGATCGTGGTGCTGGTGGCGCTGCTCTCCGCCATGAACGCGAACATCTACGGCTCATCGCGCATGGCGTACTCGCTCGTCAACCGGGGCCAGGGCCCGCGTTTCCTGAGCAGGGTCACCCGAGGCGTACCGGCGGCGGCGGTGCTGGCGTCCTGTGTGTTCGGCTTCGCGGCCGTGATCGCCGGGATCGTCTGGCCGACCACCGTGTTCGCATGGCTGCTGAACATCGCGGGCTGCTCGGTGCTGGTCGTCTGGTCCGTCGTCTGCCTCACCCAGCTGAAGATGCGCCGTCGCCTGGAGCGCGAGGCACCCGAGCTGCTCTCGGTGCGGATGTGGGGCTTCCCCTATCTCACCTGGCTGGCGTTCGCCGCCATCCTCGGCGTCTTCGCCGTCATGGCCGCCACCGCGGACGGCCGTCATCAGCTCGCCGCCACGGCCGTCGTGGCAGCGGCCCTGGCGGGCGCAGGCCATTTCGCGCAGCGCCGCAACCGACGGGCTGCCGTCACCCGCTGAGGCGTCGTTTCTGATGGTGGTGCACGGCGGAGAACTCTGCAGTTCCCGCCGGCCCTGCCGCTACGCGTGAGGCACCGGAACCCCTGTCGGCGAAGTCGCTTGGCCTCGTGGCCCGTCATGAACACAGGTGTCCGGCACGACGGGCCGGGGGAAGGATCGCTGGGTGCCCGATCCTTCGGCCCAGCCACTTGCTTCCGACGCCCGCGGCAACCTCCTGGCCTCCTTCACGCCCGGCGTCGAAGGTACGCCGCCTGGCGATGCCCCGATGCCCATGGCCCTGACGGCCCTGTGGCACGGGGACAAGGTCCTCATGGTCTACGACCGGTTCCGGGAGAACTGGGAACTGCCGGGCGGCATGATCGAACCGGGTGAGAGTCCTCGTCAGGCGGCCGTGCGCGAGCTATTCGAGGAGAGCGGGCAGGAGCCGGACGGTCCGCTGCGGTTCGTCGGCTATCCCGGCTTCTTGCTGGGAGCCGCGCAACATGCCGAATACGGTGCTCTGTTCACCGGCAACGCCCTCGGGCTCCGCGGTTTCGAGGCCAACGACGAGATCGCGTCCCTCTGCTGGTGGGACCTGAGTACGTCCCTGCCCGGCCGGGTCGCCCACCTCGATGTGTACCTCGCCCGGCTCAGCCGGGCCACGGTCTCCGACTGAGTTCGTCGTTTCACCGCGTGGTCCGCGGCGAGAGCCACGGCCCTCGTCCCGACCGAGAGCCACGACCCTCGGTCGGGCGGTCGCCATATGGGGAAGCGGACCGGCCAGGAGGGCCGGCGGGCCGTACCTGTAACGGCCGGTCCGGACAGCACGCGTTCCAGGGCCTCCCCTCCGGTGTCCCGGTCGCGTTCGGCGGCTTCGGCACGGCCGCCGCCGCGCGGGCCGTGCCCGAAGGTTCCGCGGGGAGACCGCCGATGCCGTTCTGAGGGGGTCCACGACCCGGTAGAACGGCGTTCTCAGCCTGTCGTGCTCGTTGGCGACGACAAGCACCCGGACGCGCAGCACGGCGAGCACCAGGAAGTGCAGCAGCCGGTCCAGCGCGATCAGCCGCAGCACGTACCGGTCCCGCAAGGGCTTGCCGCGCAGCGGAAGGATGCTCTCGCCACGCCCCGGCGGGAAGCCCCGGCCGAGGTGCCGCGGCGGCCACATCGACAGCCAGGCGTCACAGCGCGGACAGGGGTGCCGGCGCGGTCCGTCCCCCGGCTCGCGTACCAGCAGTGCGTCCTCGGCCCGCACGCGGACGGCATCGGTGCCGACCAGATGCTCGGGGTCTTCCCAAGGCTCCCCATTGAAGGCACCTGACCTGGGATGATGCCGGTCGGTGGCCCTGCTGCGCGAGTCACTCGCCGCTCGCCCGACTTGCGGTCGTACCTCCCGCCTCCTCACGCCGGGCTCCGGCTCCTGCTCCTGCTCCTGCTCCTGCTCCTGACCAGCGGAATCGCACGTCACGACCGCGCCGGCGCCGAGCCGGTCGCTCCGCTCCACCCGATTCGTGGCCGACGTGGACGTGTGCAAAGTCCTCCGAGCACCCCTAGTAAGGGTGCCGAGTTCATGAAGGTCCGCACCGGCCCGGACGAACGCGGACCGGCTCGACGAGCGCTGAAGCAGCCCGCCGGAGCGGATCGGCCGCACCACAGGTCGGCTCCCCACACCCCGTACTGGGCTGCGTCACGCGAGAGTCACGCCGGATCAACGCCTCGGTCATGCCGGAGCCTCCAGGCTGAGGGGGACCCACGGCCCTCTAGAGGAGGCATCATGACTAACATCCGGAAGCGCATTCCCCACGTGATCGGCGCGTCTGTCCTCGCCGTGACGCTCACCGGAACAGTGGGTGCGATCAGCGCCATGGGCGCTGATACAGCGCCCACAAAGGCTGCGACACAAACATCGGGCCAGGCGCCTGACGTGCGCTGCTTGTCGTTCCACTTCGACAAGCAGACCGGAAAGCTCGTCAAATTCCCGCCGAACTGCACGCTGCGCCGCCTGGGCGGTGGAACCACCGGAGCCACCACAACAGGAGCCACCATCGGCGGACGCACCGGTGGTTCCACGACCGGTGCCACCACAACTGGCGCGACCACCACCACGACCGGCGCCAGCAGCACGACCGGCGCCACCACCACCGGCGCCACCACCACCACGACCGGCGCCAGCAGCACGACCGGCGCCACCACCACCGGCGCCACCACTGGCGGAGGCGGCGGCACCACCGGCGCCACCAGCACCGGCGCCACCATCGGCGGAGGCGGCGGCGGTACCACCGGCGCCACCACGACCGGCGCGACCATCGGCGGAGGCGGCGGCGGCACGACCGGCGCCACCACGACCGGCGCGACCATCGGCGGAGGCGGCGGCGGCACGACCGGCGCCACCACGACCGGCGCGACCATCGGCGGAGGCGTAGGCGGCACGACCGGCGCCACCAGCACCGGCGCCACCACTGGCGGCGGCGGCACGACCGGCGCCACCAGCACCGGCGCCACCATCGGCGGACTCGTAGGCGGCACCACCGGCGCCACCACCACCGGCGCCACCACCGGCTGAAGCGAAGAGCCACTCACTGTGCAGAGTTCTCGGCTCATGCCGCTGGGCGGAGGAAATCCCCCCGCCCTGGCATGCGCTGTCCACAGCTGATCTCAACCCGCCTGGTCCCTCCGGCGGTTCGTCCCCCCACGGGCCGATTCGCCGGAGGGACGTTCGGCGTTGCCTACAGATGACGACCTGCGGATGACGATCTGCGGATGACGAACCTGCGGATGACGACCCGCGGATGGCGAGGAACGAGCGGTGCTGGCGATTCTTGAAAATCGCAGCCGGACCCCGGACCGGTAGGCCGGCTGCCAGGCCGCCCGGTCATGCGGGTCGTGGCCGAAGACCTGCTTCGTTTCCTCTTCGGGGCCGATCGCTGTACCGCGCTGATAGGCACACCAGGGTCGGGCGGACCAGAACGAAGGGCACTCCCAGAACGAAGGGCACTTCCCCGCTCACGAGACGGTGGACGAGTGGGGAACCAAGAGTGCGTCAGATGCTCACACTCTGGCCTTCGCTCCGGTCGCCTGTGGCTCGTTGCTGCGGCGGTGTCGCCCGGTGATGCGGTCCCGTACGCCTGCCGCCTTGGCCCCGACCCACCGCAGGGCGTTGGTCGGCAGGAAGACCATGTCCGCGAAGACCATCGCCAGCGAGAAGAACGGCAGGCCGCAGATCACCGCGATGGTGGCGTGTTCGGTGATCAGGATCGCCAGCAGCACGTTCTTCACTCGGCGGTTGAGGAGGGTGAACGGGAAGGCGACCTGCGCGAACACGGTGCCGTAGGTGATCAGCGTGACCATCAGCGAGCGGCTGTCGAGCGCCTGGGACAGAGACGTCCACGGGCTGAAGTAGTCCAGATGAAGCGGGTAGTGCAGGGCGGTTCCGTCCTGCCAGCGTGGCCCCTGAATCTTGTACCAGCCGGCCGTGGCGTAGAGCAGGCACACCTGGGCGGCGATCACCAGCATCGCCGCGTTGTGGACGAGGTTGGCGACGACGTCCAACACCGCCCGCACCTCGGAGAATCGACTGCGCCCTGCCCAGAACCACAGGGCCTGGACCAACCACAGGCCCCAGAGGATCAGCACCCAGCTCAACGGGATCTCCGCGAACCCCGTCACTTCTGCGAGGGCGAGGCCCGCACCGCAGACCACCCACAGGGTCACGCTCACCGCATTGCTGCCGTCCCCGCCCAGCGCCGCCGCGCGCTCCCGCCGTCGCGCGTCCAGCGACCACACCTGCCCGCACCGCGTGAGCACCAGGTAACTCGCCATCAGGTGAATGAGGGTGTCACCGCCGTCGCCCAGGAGGATGTTGCGGTTCATGAGCGACAACACACCGATCATGAACAGCAACGACATCGTGCGGGTGTGCCACCCCACGAGCAGCAGCAGGCACGCGACGATCGTCCCGTGGTAGACCAGCTCGAACCACAGCCTGTCGTTCGACCACAGCAGCACCGTGAACGCGTTGTTCGAGGCAACCAGGCGATGGGCCAGGTCGAAACCCCAGGGGCTGGTGGTGCCGTACAGCTCCAGCCGGTGCGGCCACTCGCGGATGAGGTAGAGCGCAAAGGTCAGCGCGAAGCCGATCCGGACGATCGCGGCCTGGTAAGGCGCGAGCGCCGCGCCCGTGGCCTTGTTCAGACCTCTGGCGATCGCCGTATCGAGCTTGGTGCCAATGCCCTTGAAGGGGGAAGGCGCCCGGGCGGTGTCCTTCTCGACGCTCACTGGAACTCCTTTTTGGAGACCGGCCACCACGGAAGTACCTGGTAGGTCGTCTGGGTGTTCCCGCGCTCGAGACTCCACTTCGGCGGGATGATCGGCTTGTTCGACGCGTAGACCTGCACCTTGACCACCTGGCCGCCGTCGAGCCGCGGCCCGAGCCGGTGAGTCACGATCCGGCGCACGTAGGCCTCGGAGAGCTCGCCCCGCAGGCCCATCGCTCTGCCCTTCTCGTCGTGCGTCCTGTTGTAGAAGTCCCAGGCCTGGCGAAGCATGTTCTGGTGCGCGTGGCTGGGTGCGGGGTTGTCCCTGATCTTCCTGATGTCCTGGGCGGTCAGGCCCACCCAGCCCGTCGTGCGCCTGGAGCCGTTGGCGAGCATGACCTCGGCGCGCGCGTGCACGGCGATGTTCTGCTGGAGCGGGTTCGGGGCGAATAGCTGCCAGTTCTGGTCGAACTCCGGATAGACATAGCCGTTGACCAGCCCGCCGTAGTCCCTGCTGATGGCGTTCGACGGGGCGACGAACAGGAAGACCAGGACCAGGTGGATCAGGACGCCGATCGACACCACCGCGATGGCGCCCGCGATCACGATCCGCGACAGCAGCGACCAGGACCCCTTCGGCGCGGGCGGCAGCCCGCGCACGACAGAGGGTTCTCTGGGCGCCTGGTCTTCACCGGCGCCTTCCGAGGCGGCCTCGACCGAGGTCTCGCGTGGTTCCACAATGCTCCCCCGATCACGGGTCCCGGAGATTCAGCGGATTCGGATTCACTGGCGGATCACCTGGCTACTTATCGGATCACCGCTGCCAAATCAGAATAAGTACACCCATTGCCGCACAAACACTCTATTGAGCCGAACGGTTGATGGAGCGTTCTCCCCGCGAGGCGACTGCGCACGACGAAAGCGCCGAACTCGCCGGAACGCCCGGCTCCCCGGGAGGCCGCCTCACATCACGAAAACAGGCGCCTTGAGGCGGCGGCCGCTCCCGGCCGGGACAACTCGACGGCGAAGGCCGATCTGTCGGCACGTGACCAAGCTGGGTAGGCAAGGCGCGGGAAGGAGTCGGGAGGGCGCCGGGAAGGGCCGGCCAACGGCGGGCGCAGGCCCGGCCGAGCAACTAACTCACCGCGATCGCCCCCATGGGGCGCAGCGCCGCGACCGACGCCTGGGGCGACGTCGGTCGGTGTGACGGCTGTGGGCTCGCAGTGGGTGCCTGGGTGCGCCAAGCCCCACCGGTTCAGGACCGGATGCCCGATGTTCACGGCGCCGACGGGGGGAATCCCGCCATGCCTTATCGCCCAGGGTGAGTTACCATCCGCAGTCCGGCTGCTGCAGCCCGTCGACCAGGTGGCACAGCCGCGGTGTGGGGCGAAGCCCGAGTTCGTCACGGAGACGGTGCGTATAGCGTTCGAAGTCGTCCAGCGCCTCGGACGGGTTGCCCTCCGCCAGGTGGGCGCGGATCAGCGAAGCCTGGCTGCTCTCCCGCAGCGGATTCGCCTGTACGGCCGCGTGGGCGGCCGCCACCGCGCCGGCGAACTGCTTCGTCTCGATGAATACTCCCGCCAGGGACTCAAGGGCGTGGAGTCGCAGCTGTTGCCATTGCTCCGCCTCCCGCAAGGCCCACTCGTCGTACCAGCCGGGCAGCAGGTCGTCGGAGAGCTGGTCGACGGTCGCCGCGCTGAGGTTGAGGTCCTCGACCGGGACTCCGGGGTCGAGTATGCGCTGGGCCAGGGACCGGGCGTGGTGCAGGTCGACGGTGACTTTTCGCGCGAGACGCACCTCCGCAGGGCAGACCTCCAGGGCCTTCCTGCCGATGCCGCGCAGGCGCGACAGCGCCGACCGCAGGTTCGCGTACGCACTCTGTTCGCATGCGTCGGGCCAAAGGCTCCCGGCAACCAGGGACCGAGGGGCGGCGACACGGCCGTTGAGCGCGATAAACGCCAGGAGCCGCTTCGAGCCGACGGGAACCGTTACCGGGACATCGCTCACCACAAGGTCGAAACCGCCAAGAAGGGCGATGTGCACGGATGGCCGACTGCTCGCGGGTGGCCAGGAAAATATCAGGTCATCGGAGCTCATGGCTGGTGATCGCGGAAGAGGTCGGTGTGCGCGGCACACGACCACCGGCCGCGCCGCCATCGTTTGAGGTTCGCAATCATCTGTGCACCTCCCACAACCACATGTTGCTCTGCCCGTGGAGGGTTGTCGAATTGTGCCAATTCAGGCGGATATATTCCCCCTGATGGCGGGTGGGTACGCGCACGGAAATCGCCTCTTCGGAGACCGCGTTCCCCTGTCCTGCGCGGCGCGCATGACGGGCGAACGGGTCACATGCACAGAACCTGCTGGTGCGCCACTCGGCGCAGCAGCCGGGCTTCTCCCAGGAGTCGCGACGAGGACGCCCGCTCCCGTATGCAGGTCGGGCGCCTTCCGCCCCAGTGCACTCGACCGGCTGCGCCCCCCTGATCCGCTGGACCGCATACCTGCACAGCGCCGGGCTCTGGTCACTTCAGGTATCGGGGCCGGGCCGGCGACTCCCAGAGGAAACAACGCGCACATGGCTGATGACTGGACGCGACAGATCGCGCGTCTCCACGAAGGCTTGGTACGCCGCGACGATCCGACCGGGTGGGTCACCGAGGCCGACGCGGTGGCCGCCTCGTACCGCTGTCCCAACTCGCGCTCGGCGGACCGGTCTTCGGCCTTGCCGCGCAGCCTCCCGAAACCGCGGCGGGCCGACGGCCGTTGAGGCCCGTCGTGAGGAGGACGCGCGCACCCCGTCAGCCGATGAGATAGAGATACACCCCGGGTGCGGTGGCGCTGCCGCCCGTGGTGGTGAGCGCGACAGTGACGGCACCCAGGGGGTGGGAGGGCGCGATGGCTGCGACCTCGGTGTCGGACAGGACGGCGAATGTGGCGGGGACGCCGCCGAAGGTCACGCCGGTGATCGTCGACAGACGGGTACCCGTGATGCCGACCAGTGTGCCGCCCGCGGGGAGACCCGTCAGCGGGCTGAAGCCGGTGGCAGTGGGTACACCCACGAAACCGAAGGTTCCGGAGGCGGTGGCGGTACCGCCCTGCGCGGTGACGACCAACGACACGGCACCGGCCGCGTGGGCGGGGCTCACGAGGGTGAGTTCGCTGTCGGACACCACCGTCGGCGTCACGTCCGTGGCGCCGAATGCCACGGAGGTCGTGGTGGCGAGGCCGCGCCCGGTGACGGTGACCGTCCCGCCGCCCGCGACGGGCCCCGACGACGGGGAGACGGCGACGACGACGGGTGGGGGGAGGTAGTAGAAGGGCACCGGGTTGCTGGTGCCCCCCGGCGTGCGCACCATGGCGTCGACCACACCGGCCCCCGAGGGGGCGACCACCGACACGGAGGTCGCCGTATTGGCCGTGATGGCGGCCGGCTTGGCCCCGAAGAGCACCGCAGTGGCGTCTGCGAGGCCGGTGCCGCTGAACGTCACCTCGGACCCACCGCCGGTGGATCCCTGATCCGGATTGATCGGCATGTCCCCGCCTCACCTCTGCGCCGGGTGAAACCTTCGAAAAACGCCTGTCGCCTACCAGTTACGCAGGGAGTTCGCCCCGAGGCGAGACAGCATCTCCCTCTTCACCCGGATGGCGCAGCCAAGGCTCGGCATCGCGCGGACCAGCAGCTTCAGGTCCGCAGGGCGGCTCCAAGAGCCCTGCCGACCAGGGAACTTGGAGCTGCGTAACCGTCCGGGGCGGTGACCTTCGCCCGATGAAGCTCGTCACGTAGATGTCCCGTCAGCTGTCGTGCCGCCCATGACGCGCGCTCGGTGGCCGCCCTGACAGCGCCCTGCCGCCGACTCCTCACGAGCCGACGACAGGGCGGGGCAGCAACGGGTCACGGCGGAAGCGGACTTCCCGGCCGTCGCAGCCCCGTGTGAGCCGGTGAAGGGGGACCGCTCACACGTAGGTGTATCCGCCGGCGACGGTCGTGCTGCCGCCCGGCGTGGTGACCACGACCGGAACGTTGCCGAGCGGCCCGGCCGGAGTGAAGCCCACCAACGCCGTACCCGAGGCATTGACCGAAACCCCCGTCGCCGCAACCCCGTTGAACGTCACCACCGCCCCGGACAGACTGCTCCCCGTGATCACAAACGCCGTACCACCCGCCGTACTGCCCGCCGACGGCGCCAGCAACGTCACCACGGGCAGTGGCGGTGCCGTGTAGGTATATCCGCCGGCGACCGTGGCGCTCCCCGCCGGCGTGGTGACCACGACCGGAACATTGCCGAGCGGCCCGGCCGGAGTGAAGCCCACCAACGCCGTACCCGAGGCATTGACCGAAACCCCCGTCGCCGCAACCCCGTTGAACGTCACCACCGCCCCGGACAGACTGCTCCCCGTGATCACAAACGCCATACCACCCGCCGTACTGCCCGACGACGGCGACAGCAACGTGACCACAGGCGGAGGTGCCGTGTAGGTGTATCCGCCGGGAACGGTGGTGCTTCCGGCCGGTGTGGTGACGACGACCGGGACGTTGCCGACGGGGCCGGGCGGCGTGACGCCGGTCAGCACCGTGCCCATGGCGTTGATGGACACTCCGGTGGCCGGCATCCCGTTGAAGGTGACCGTCGCGCCGGTGAGATGGGTGCCGATGATGGCGAACGCGGTGCCGCCTGCGGTGGAGCCGCTGTTGGGCACGAGAGCGCTGACCGTCGGGCCGCTCGGTGGGACGACGGTGTAGGTGTAGCTCACCGAGTTGGTGTTGCCTCTCGGTGTGGTGGCGATGATCTGGACGGTGCCCGCTGCGTGCGGGGGCGCGAGGACGGTGACCGAGCCGCCGGACGGGTCCTGGGCGACGATGGTGGCGGGGATGCCACCGAAGGTGACCTGGCTCGTGCCCTGCAGGCCCGCCCCGGTGAGCAGGACGGTATTTCCTCCGGAGGTCGGTCCCGAGTCCGGAATGGCCTCGTAGAGCCTGGGGTATCTGGGCCAGTTCCCGCCGTCCCCGCCGGGCCAGGAGCCCGGGGATTGCGGATCTACTTGCGGCTGTATGACTGCGGACATGGCTTCTCCCTGGGCAGCCGCCACTCCGTCTCCCTTCACGAGCCAATTCGTGAACAGATCTTTTCGGAGCGGAAGTTGCCGGCGTCGAATGTCGGGTGCCTGCGACGTTAGGGTTCCCGGAAGTTCGAAAGAAGGCGCGTACGTGTCAGCAATGACGCGTTCGGCAATCAAAATGACAATACGTAGATGAGCGTCACTCCCGCACTGCTGACCGGCGTGCGCCGGTATTCCGTCGCCCCGTTTCGCGAGCCGCCGGGCGCGCGCGTCGGACGGTCCACCACGGGGCGGCTCGTCCCCGGGCCGGTGCGCGCGGACGCAGCGCCGGCGACCGCTCGTCCGCGTCGGATCCCGTGGCACGAGCGGGTATGAACACCGGGTGCGCCGTGGCGTATTGGCGGGGTCGTCCGGCTCTGGGCGGTTCTCAGGGATGCGGAGATGCGCCCGCCGAGTCGTCGTCGAGGACGCGGCGGGCGGTCTCCGTGAAGTCCCTTACCTCGGTGGTGAAAACCAGCCCGGCTTCGGCAACGGCTTCGGCGGCGTCCGCGCACTCGCCGGACTCGGCGCCGAATCGCTCTCGCGCTCCGATGGAATTCCGCAAGGGCCTGATGCATCGGTGCGCGCACCTGATGAGTTCCTGTGAAGGGGAGACCACCGGCAGCGGCCCCTCAAGGAGCACTTGCACCCCGAGATGATCCAGCTTGTCGATTTCCTGGTGGAAGGCGTCCATGTCCCTCGTGTGCGATTCCCGGTACCTTCCGAGGGCCCTCTCGATGGCTCGTGCCTGCGCGACGAAATCCGCGTACACCATACGGCGCGGCTCATGGCGCTCCCGAACATGGTCGACGCGCAATTGGCTCCTCAACTGCACTTCCTGGAAAGCGAGTTGGCTCCGAGCAGTCCTGGCTCCCCACAGCCCGGTGACGGCTGCGGCCCCACCCGTACCGAGTGCGCCGACGGTCGCTCCCAAGATCGCTGCTATGCCTGAGTCCACTTCGGCAGCTTGTCGTAACACCCCTGCGCGGCGTGGAATACCCGGGAACAACGTGCCGAACGGTTCACCTTCGGTCATGAGTCGGTCCGACCTTTGCTCTCCTGGCCCGGAAGTGCGCTTGTCCCCGGGCGATTTGCGCGCCGGCAGGAGCCCTCGGCACGGGGCGATGTGAGCGGCAGGACAGCGGGCCGGTATCCGCCGACCGGACCACCTCAGCGGCAGAGCGTGTCGAGGTCCTCGGCGAAGGTCGCGAACTCTGCCCGTGCCTCGGTGATGATCTCCTGGGCGGGCCGACGCGGGGTGGCCGCATACCGCTCGGCGATCTCGGCCAGGGCCGCGTCCGGGCGCGCCTCGCGTTCCTCGTACACAACGGCCTCCATTGGCCCGAAGCCGTCGGCCAGCACCCACAGGAAGCCGGACAGGTCCCCGGCCACCACGCCGCACTCGCCCTCCGAGCCCATGAACACCACCGGTTGTTCGGCAAGGGGCCGTCCTGGCCGAACGCACCAGATGGCCGCGAGTCCGCCGGTGCCGTCCTGCCCGAAGATCCGGTAGGCGCCGCCGTCGAGTTCGTGGTTGCCGGTCCAGTGGCGCAGCCAGTCGGTGCTCTCCTCGGCGGAGTCGAAGGCGTGGTACGGCTCGAAGTCGACGCCCTCCCCCTCGTCGTAGTCGAACCGGATCCGGGCCACCTCGGCCAGGGCAGGCGGAAAGCGGCGGTCGTCGCCGGTCGTCTCGATCATCTGTGCAGGCTAACTGCCCCCACTGACACCGCGGGGCCGGCTTCCGGTGACACCATGGCTGTCGAGGACGCCGGGCACCTCGTACGGGTCGAGAACCGCCTCTCCGCGACGCCAACTCCCCGGTCGTAAGGAAACCTTGCGTGACCGGAGAGTGTGCGACAACCGCCGGAGCCTTAGGCGGCGAATCCCTCGACTATCCCTGCCACCAGGGCGACGACTCCGTCCAATACGGCGATCGCGACGCCGGCGAAGGAGACCAGCGCCAGCCCATTGGTCACTCTGCCGAGCCATGACGCGCCAGGGCCTTTCCGGCCGTCATCCTTGCGCGAAACGGGCAGGAAGACGCAAAAGGCCAGGACACTCAGGCAGAGCCCCACCTTCCAGACAGCGGACAGGACGGGCCAGAACCCCGTCGGCTGGTAAGTCTCCGCGTCCGCGCCTCGGCGCATCGCGATTTCGGCGCCGTCCGGGTAGTCGGCGGAGGCGTCTTCCCATTGCTGGTGGGACACGTCGCCCGGGTCGTCGTGCGGGGTGAAAGTACCGGTGCACACGTAGTGGGACCTGCGGTGACTGGTGTCCGTGTCATAGCACTGAGCCACCTTGAACGTGCCGGGAGTGCCGGACAGCCCGGTGGCGAGCGCCAGATCCCCCGTGAAAGAGACGCCCCAAACAGTTGCCTCGAGCGCCATGAAGAGACCGAAGAGCCAGCCGGGGATGCGCCATCTGAGCTTGCGTTCCTGCTGTCGTACCGTACGGCCCTTGGCTTGCTTCGCCTTTCGCTCCTCGGTCTGTCGCTCTGACATATGCGGCTGAAGCTCCGTCGTCGCTGGGTGGTGGTGTCGGTACGGGTGCCGGTGCACATTAGCCGGGAGCGCTGAGTGGTATCCGGGCGGGTGCCGGCGCCTGTTATCGACGAGAGGTCCGGCGGACGGGCCGGGCAGTTCCTGCGGCCCGGCCAGGATCTCCCGGAACGGCGTCCCCTACACGCACTCGGTCGCGACCGGTGCCGGGGGTCGCGCCTCGCCCCGGCGCTCGCGGATGTAAGGATGCCGTCATGAGTAACGACGTGTATTTCGACATCACCATCGACGGCGACCCGGCCGGGCGGATCGTCTTCACCCTGTTCGACGACGTGGTTCCCAGGACCGCGAAGAATTTCCGTGAGCTCGCCACCGGAGAGCACGGCTTCGGCTACGAGGGATCCGGCTTCCACCGTGTCATCCCCGACTTCATGCTCCAGGGCGGCGACTTCACCGCCGGCAACGGGACCGGCGGCAAGAGCATCTACGGCGAGAAGTTCCAGGACGAGAACTTCCAGCTCAAGCACACCAAGCCGGGTCAGCTGTCCATGGCGAACGCCGGCCCGCACACCAACGGCTCGCAGTTCTTCATCACCACCATCGTCACGGACTGGCTCGACAACAAGCACGTCGTCTTCGGCGAGGTCGTCGAGGGCATGGACATCGTCAGGAAGATCGAGTCCCTGGGCTCGCGCAGCGGCGGCACCAAGGCCGACATCGTCATCGCCAAGTCCGGCGTGGTCACGCAGTAACCAGCGCACAGCCGGCGTCGGCAGACCTCATCGACGCCACGGTGACCCCAGGGGGCAGCTGCGCCGCACACGCCGGCCGTCGCCCTGCCGCGGGGCGAGTGCGGCCTCCGTGCCCGCCCGCCCTGCTCGGCATGGCGATCAAGGCGGGCAGCTTCCGCCGGTCGTCGGCACGGGCCCCTGGGCGCCCGTTTTCCACCGCGGTGAAGCGGCACGAAGCGGCTCCCGGGTGACGGAACGGGATTCTGGTGTCAGCTCGGGCGGCCGCCGTATGTGCGGCGGCCGCCCGAGCCGAGCCGGTACGGGTGGCAGTTGAGCGCGGGTGCTCATACCTGCCTCCCCGTGCCCGGCGCACGATGCCCGCCCTGACACGGCGAAGCGCTACTGCCGCCGTCAACGCGCCCCACAGATGTCAGCCCCTGCGTGTGGCGTAGGTCAGCGCCCGTTCGCTCAGCAGGCCCTCGACGAGGTCGAGGAGGTCCAGCACGGCTTCGGCGATCGCGTCCGGCTTCTCGCCCGCGACGATGCGCCGGCCGATCTCGGCGTAGACCAGAGAGTGGAACCAGCCGATCTGACTCGCCACCAGGCGCGGCGTCTGGTCGTCCGACCTGGCCCCGGTCTCCTCCGCCAGCACGGTGCCGAGCGCGTCGGTCATCTGTCGGCCGAGGTCCTCCAGGCGGGCGGTGAGAGTGGGGGCGGCTCGCATCATGTCGAAGACGCGGCCGAAGCCCGCGGTCAGGCCCACCTTGCGGTCGCGGCGCTGCAGTTCGTCCCGTAGGTGGGCGAGGACGGCGCTGGCGGCGGACTCGCCGGGCTGCCGGGCGCGCACGATATCGGCAAGCCGTTGCGGGGAGGCCTGGTCCGGCGGCAGGACGAGGTCTTCCTTGGCCTCGTAATAGTTGTAGAGGGTGTTGACCGAGACCTCGGCCGCCGCCGCGACCTCGGCGATGGTGACGTGGTCAAAACCCCGCTCCACGAACAGGCCGATGGCCACCTCGGAGATGCGTTGCCGTGTCTGCCGCTTCTTGCGTTCCCGCAGCCCTTCAGCCATGAGGCAAGTCTAAGCGCATTCCATATTTACGGTGTGCTGCATCTTTGCGATGTATTGCGTCTTGGCGGTACACCGCGCTTATGGCCCCGGAATTCCGCAGGCATTTCCCGTCGCTGCGTGCCGGCAGCCGAGGAATCTCGCGGGGAGCCACCGGGCGGATATTTTCGCGCGGGCGGCGAGATGGGTGACATAGGCGTCGCGGAGCTCTTCCGGAGTCGTGAAGCCCGGCTCGTCGGTCAGCCATTCGTCCGGGACGGCGGTGACGATCTCGCGCAACAACTCCGGCGTCACACGGTGGGCGAATTCTGCGTCCGCCGCCGCCATGTCGGGGCAGCGCGAACCGAGCGCGTGGTGCTCGAAGTGGTAGGCCTTGCCGACGGCGTCCGCCGCGGTCTCCCAGCGGTGATGGAAGACGAGCGAGGCGCCGTGGTCGATGAGCCACAGGCGGGGCTCCTGGTGGCCGGAGGCCGGCCAGGCCATGAGGTTCGGGCTGTGCACCGTACGGTCCACATTGGCGGTGAAGGCGTCCAGCCAGATAATCCTGGCGGACTCCGCCGGATCGACGTCCAGTGCGTCCGGCGTGAAGTCGGCGGCTCCCGGCAGATAGTCCATGCCGAGATTGAGTCCTGCACTGGAGCGCAGCAGATCCTGCACCTCTTGGTGCGGCTCCTCCGCGGCGACCGACGGATCGAAGTGCACCAGGACCAACTCCGGTACCCGCAGCCCGAGTCGTCGGGCCAGCTCACCCACGATGATCTCGGCGACGAGCGCCTTGCGTCCCTGCGCCGAGCCGGTGAACTTGACGACGTACGTGCCCAGATCGTCGGCTTCGACGACGCCCGGGACGGAGCCGCCACTCCGCAGCGGGGTCACGTACCGGACGGCTGTCACCCTGCGCAGCGCATCCGATGGTGTAGCCATGCGTTCCTGCCTCTGTCCCTTCGCGGAAAGCCCCGAGCGGGCAAAGCTGAACTCTACTATAAATTTGCAGTGCGTTATAGTTTTTTGCGACGGCGCCGTGTTCCGGCCGTCTTCGGGTGACGGAACCCTTACGCCGAAGAGAGCGGTCGGGTCGGCGGGAGCGACTGACACCGCCCCTCCCCCGCTTGTCGCCTCCTCGGTATCAGCGGCGGCGGATGGCTGACCTCCGGGCCGGAGCCGGTCCGGCCTGGGCCGTGCCTTGCGGATCAGCGCGGGCCCGCGACTGCGACGACACGGCCTGGCGGCCGGATCGCCGACGACCGTGACGCGGGCGCAGGAACCGTTTCGTACGGATGGCACAAGAATCGCGCTGCTCATTGCTTTCGGACGAGGCGTCAATTGCACTGGTGGCGTGGACACCTGGGCCAGGCCGAACAGCGAATGCAGTCCGAGCTGGGCAACGACGACCGGGGAACCGGTGACGGCCCGTGCGGCCGTCGGTGCCCACCACGGCAGGGGTAGCCCGGACTTCAGCGTGGGCCGCGGAGCCGCCGTCGTCACGCACCAGGCCGCGAAGAGCGCGGCCGGGGACTGTACAGCGCGCCGGTCCGGTCCTGTTGTCGTGCCGGGCAGTGCACCCTCCCGTGTGCCCGGCCCGGGTGGATGGCGGGTGCGGGATTCGCCTCGACCGCCCGCCCTATGGGCCACCTCACACCACGTCGCCGGAACTCACCCGTCCAGTCGTCCGACTCCCTGAAGCGGCACGGCAGAGGACTGGGCCACATCACCTTCGAGCTGGGAGTATCCGCGTGACCACTGAACAACGTCTCGCGTCGAGCGCTGCCGACGATGCCCCGGACGCCGTGGGCTCCGGTGCCGAACGGGCGGCCGTACGACGGACCGGATGGTCCGCCCTTCGGCCGCTGGTGTTGCGACTGCACTTCTATGCCGGTGTGCTCGTCGCGCCTTTTCTTCTGGTCACCGCGGTCACCGGGCTGTTGTACGCCGGGGCGTTCCAGGCGGAGAAGGTGGTCTATGCGCACGAGTTGAGAGTCCCGGCCCGTGAGCACACGATGCCGCTGTCCCGGCAGGTGGCCGCCGCCCGCAAGGCACACCCGGAGGGCAAGATCGCCGCCGTACGCCCGGCACCGCAGCCGGGCGACACCACGCGCGTCCTGCTCGCCGATGTGCCGGGGGTGTCCGCCGAGCACCAGCTCGCCGTCTTCGTCGATCCGCACACCGGCAGCATCCGGGGAGCGCTGCCGACGTACGGCGCCACGGGTGCGCTGCCGCTGCGCACCTGGCTCGACGATCTCCATCGCAACCTGCACCTGGGCGAGAACGGCCGGCTCTACAGCGAACTGGCCGCCAGCTGGCTGTGGGTGGTCGCCGGCGGCGGGCTCGCGCTGTGGATCGGTCGTAAGCGGACGAACCGCAAGCTGCGGGCTCTCACGCTGCCGGACCGCACCGCCACCGGACGGCGCCGGACGCTGTCCTGGCACGGCGCGGTGGGGGTGTGGGCGGCCGTCGGCCTGTTCTTCCTGTCCGCGACCGGTCTGACCTGGTCCACATACGCCGGGGGGAACATCGACGCGCTCCGCCAGTCCCTGGGGCAGGCGACGCCGACCGTCTCCACGGCCGTGAGCGAGGACCATGCCCACCACGGCGGCTCCGGCGGGATGGCGGGGATGCCCGACATGCCGGGGATGGATGGGAAGAAGGGCGGCGCGTCGAGCGGATCCGCGTCCGCGGACGTGGGCATCGACAAGGTGTTCGCGGCGGCCCGCGCGAAGGGTCTGTCCCACCCCGTCGAGATCGATCTGCCGACGGACAAGGGCACCGCCTATGTCGTCAAGCAGGTCCAGCGCAGCTGGCCCGAGAAGCAGGACGCGGTCGCGGTGGATCCCGGCACGGGAAAGGTCACCGACGTCTCGCGCTTCGCCGACCATCCCGTTCTGGCCAAGCTCACCCGCTACGGCATCGACCTGCACACCGGCACCCTGTTCGGGGTCGTCAACCAGATCGCGCTGGCCGCGCTCGCCCTTGCGCTGATCTCGCTGATCATCTGGGGCTACCGGATGTGGTGGCAGCGCCGTCCCACCCGTGACCGCGCGCTGTCGTTCGGACGGCCGGTTCAGCGTGGGGCGTGGCGGCAGATTCCGCTGCCCGCGCTGATTCCGCTGGCGCTCGTCGTCGGGGCGGTGGGCTGGGCGGTGCCGCTGCTCGGCATTTCGCTCGTCGCGTTCCTGGTCGTGGACATCGCGCTGGGCGTCATCGCACACCGGCGGGTCCCCGCTGCTGCCCCCGTGGACTGACGGACCCCGGCGACCGGGGTCGCCGGGGAGCCGGTGATCATGGCCACGTGGCGGGCACGTGGCGCTACCAGTAGTGCTTTCGACCGGCGACCGCGTGCCCCATCGAGCCGAGGAGCCACAGAATCGCGCCGATGACGGCGAGAATGAGTCCGATGGTCCACAGGATGGAAATGCCGGTCAGGAATCCGACAACGAGAAGAATGATTCCGAGAACGACCACGATGCGCTCCGATCTCGTCAGAGTTTCCCTCCAACTTTGATCCTCGGAATCCGGCTCGGCAAGTCGTGGTAATGCCCCGACGCCTACCGTCCGGGCAGCTCACGCGCCGTCTGCATTCCTCGCTGATTTCCCGGGGCCGGTACCCGGCGCCGGCCACGCGGAGCGCGTATGCCCGCCGAGCCGGGGTGTCCCGGCGTATCCCTGTGCAGCCCGGCAGTGTGCGCGGGCGTGGGGGGATCGGCACGAGCGCCGGGCGAGAAGTATGCGGGCGGACGATCCGGGGGGACGATGGAAGGCACAGCACGCACCTGCCAGGGACAGGCCAGAGAGAGACACCTGGGCAGGCCGGGCCGCGGAACGGGGTGCGGGCACACCCCACGTGGTCCGGCGGACGGAAGGAGTGCCGGGGTGAGCGCAGACGAGGTGCGTCCGGCCGGCGCCGGTGCACCGGCGGGTAAGTCGTCGCAGCCGAGCGGGCTGATGGACCTCCTCGCCGTCGCCGCGGTGCTGGTGGACGCCGACGGACGGATCGTCCTGTGGAGCCCGCAGGCCGAGGATCTGTACGGCTACTCCGCCGAGGAAGCGCTCGGGCAGTACGCGGCGCCACTGCTCATCCACGAAGAGCACCGGGACCTGGTGATCAAGAAGTTCGCCGAGGTCATGGAGACCGGCCGGAGCTGGAGCGGCACATTCCCCGTCCGGCACAAGGACGGCACCGCACGGCTGGTGGAGCTGCGCAATATGCGGCTGCTGGACGACCACGGCGATTTCTACGCCCTCGGACTCGCCACCGACTCACCGACGCTTCGCGAGGTGGAGCGGGATGTCGCCCTGTCCACCCGGCTGATCTCCCAGTCGCCCATCGGGTTGGCGATTCTCGACACCGAGCTGCGTTATGTCGCCGTCAACCCCGCCCTGGAGCGGATGCACGGCATCCCCGCGAAGAATCACCTCGGCCGACGCTATCGCGAGATCATGACCGCCGCGAAGTTCGAGGTGCCCGAGGCCGCGATGCGGGAGGTCCTCGAAACGGGGGTCCCCATGGTCGACCAGGCCACCGTCGTCGGGCGCAGCCCCTCCGACCCGGAGCACCAGCGCGCCTGGTCCATCTCGCTGTACCGGCTGGAGGACCCCCAAGGGCGGATTCTCGGGGTGGCCGACCTGGTGGTGGATGTCACCGACCGGTACCAGTCGGCCATGGAGGCCAGCGAGGCCCGGCGGCGCCTGGCCCTGATCGCGGACGGCTCCGCCCGGATCGGCACCACCCTGGAGGTGGGACAGACCGCGCGAGAGCTGGCCGAGGTCACCGTTCCCGAACTCGCCGACATGGGCACGGTCGATGTGCTCGACTCCATCCTGGGCGAGCACCGCCCGGCCCGCGGCGAAGGCCCCGCGCTCTTCCGCGCCCTCGCGGTGAAGGGCGCCTACCCCACCGAAGCCCTCCGGGCGGCCGACCCTCCCGGCGGGACCGCCTCCTACGATGCCGACCGGCTGGCCACCCAGTGCGTGCGCACCGGCCGCCCGATCCTGGTCTCCCACGCTGACGAAGCGGACCTGGCGCGCATCGCCCGCGACGACCACGCCGCCACGCTGCTGGCCCGCGCCGGCGTGCACTCCTACTTGCTCGCCCCGCTCATCGCCCGCGGCCAGATCCTCGGCTGTCTGGGGCTCACCCGGGCCCGCAACCCGGTGCCCTTCGACGAGGACGATCTCGCGCTCGCCGTCGAGCTGGCCTCCCGCGCCGCCGTGTGCATCGACAACGCCCGCTCGCACCAGAGCGTGCGCAACGCCGCCGAGACCCTGCAGCGCAGCCTGCTCCCCGACCACCCGCCCCACCTGCCCGGTCTGCAGATCGCCTCCCGGTACCGGCCCGCGCAGGCCACGTATGAGATCGGCGGCGACTGGTACGACGTCCTCCCGCTCGAAGGGGACAAGACCGCACTCGTCGTGGGCGACGTCATGGGCAGCGGCATCGACGCCGCCGCCACCATGGGCCGCCTGCGCACCGCCACCAGCGCCTTCGCCGACCTCGATCTCGACCCGGCCCAGGTCCTCCAGCACCTCGACAAGATCACTTCGGGGCTGGAGCACTACATCGCCACCTGCGTCTACGCCACCTACGATCCACATCGCGCCGAATGCCATATCGCCACCGCCGGCCACCTGCCGCCCGTCCTGGTCCGCAGCGGCAAGCACCCCGAACTCCTCGACCTGCCCACCGGCACCCCGCTCGGAGTGGGCGGTGTCCCCTTCGAGACCAGCTCCTTCCGACTCGAACCCGGCGACCAACTGGTCCTGTACACCGACGGGTTGGTCGAAACCCGCAACCACCCCATCGACGAACGCCTCGAAACCCTGCGCCGCCTGCTCGACGGGCCCGACCGCGCCCTGGAGGAGACCTGCGACCGGCTCCTTCGCGAACTCCGGCGTCCCGACGACCCGGACGACGTCGCCCTGCTCATCGCCCGCACCCAGCCCTTCACCTCCGGCTCATAGCGCCGTCGGCGACGCTCCCCCGCCGATGAGCGGTCCGCTCGCGCTCGTATGCAATCCGTGCCGCCCGCTGCCGGGCCCCGACACCGGAATCAGGCCCCTCACGAACCCGTTGGGCGGGTTCCCGGCCGCCCCGTCGCGGGGAGCGGGGCGGGCACTCCTCCGCGCCCGCGCACCGCTAGCGCAGCCCCCGGCCCCTGCGCCCAGGGCCTCGGCACGCAGGTAAAACCTTTCCCTCGCTCCCGTATGGCGCAGCTCTTTGCCGGTCGGCCGGCCCGGCCGTGGAGCACGGCAAGGCGGCAGCTCAGGCGCCCTCGGTAAGGGGTTCTCCGAGCGGCGGACCACGGGCACCGTGCAGTCCCGGCGTGTTACGGCCAGGTTGACGGAGCGGCGTCCGAGGAACACGCTCGTTACATAGGTGCTCGATACAACTGACTCAGTGCGGGGCGGTCGGGCAACCGGGCATCGGTGTGCCCGCCCGCGATGTCCGGCGGCTCCTGGGTCGGATCAGGAGGACATGGCATGTGTGGCATCACCGGCTGGATTTCCTTCGACCGTGATCTGCGCTCCGAGCAGGAGACCGTGGACGCGATGACCGAGACCATGTCCTGCCGCGGGCCCGACGACCGTGGCACGTGGGTGCAGGGTCCCGCCGCTCTCGGGCACCGCCGCCTGGCGATCATCGACCTGCCCGGTGGACGTCAGCCGATGACCGCCGAGCGGGCGGACGGGACCCCGGTCGCCATCGTGTACTCCGGTGAGACCTACAACTTCGGCGAACTGCGCAAGGAACTCGCCTCCAGGGGCCACCGTTTCACGACCGACTCCGACACCGAGGTCGTGCTGCGCGGCTACCTCGAATGGGGCGAGGCGGTCGCCGAACGGCTCAACGGGATGTTCGCGTTCGCGGTCTGGGACGGGCAGCGCCAGCGGCTCGTCATGATCCGCGACCGGATGGGCATCAAGCCGTTCTACTACTACCCCACCCCGGACGGCGTGCTGTTCGGCTCCGAGCCGAAGGCGATCCTCGCCCATCCGCTCGCCGAGCGGAACGTCCGGCTCGACGGCCTCCGCGAGCTCTTCGCCTTCGTCAAGACGCCCGGCCACGCCATCTGGGAGGGCATGCACGAGGTGGAGCCCGGCACGGTGGTCACCGTGGACCGCAACGGGCTGCGCCGGCACGTCTACTGGTCGCTGCAGACCCGTGCGCACCACGATGACCAGGACACCTCGATCGCACAGGTCCGTACGCTGCTCGACGACATCGTCCGCCGCCAGCTCGTCGCCGATGTGCCGCGCTGCACCCTGCTGTCGGGCGGCCTGGACTCCTCGGCGATGACCGCGCTGGCGGCCCGTCAGCTGGGCGAGGTGGACGAGACGGTACGGAGCTTCGCCGTCGATTTCGTCGGCCGGACCGAGCACTTCGTGGCCGACGAGCTGCGCGCCACTCCCGACACGCCCTATGTCCACGACGTGGCCCGCTCCTCCGGCACCGACCACCAGGACATCGTGCTGGACTCGGCCGAGCTGGCCGACCTCGATGTCCGCGCGAAGGTCATCCGCGCGCGGGACATCCCGATGGGCCTGGGCGACATGGACGCCTCGCTCTATCTGCTGTTCAAGGCGATCCGCCGGCACTCGACGGTCGCCCTGTCCGGCGAGTCGGCCGACGAGGTCTTCGGTGGTTACCAGCAGTTCTTCGACGAGGAGGCCCGCCGGGCCGACACCTTCCCCTGGCTCGTGCGTTTCAGGGAGCACTTCGGCGACGACGGCAACATCCTCAACGCCGGTGTCACCGACGCCCTCGACCTGGACTCCTACATCCAGGACGGTTACCGCGCCGCCGTCAAGGACGTCGAGCGTCTCGACGGGGAGAGCGACTTCGAGTTCCGGATGCGCAAGATCTGCTATCTGCACCTGACGCGCTTCGTACGGATCCTGCTCGACCGCAAGGACCGGGCGAGCATGGCGGTCGGACTGGAGGTGCGGGTGCCGTTCTGCGACCACCGGCTGGTCGAGTACGTCTACAACACACCGTGGTCGCTGAAGTCCTTCGACGGACGGGAGAAGAGCCTGTTGCGCGAGGCCACGGCGGATGTGCTGCCGCAGTCGGTGTACGACCGGGTGAAGAGCCCCTACCCGTCGACGCAGGACCCGCAGTACGCGGTCGCGCTCCAGCATCACGCCAAGGACCTGTTGTCGCGCCGCTCGCACCCCGTATTCGAACTCGTCGACCGCAACTGGCTGGAGCGTGCGGCGAACCACGATGCGCCCCAGATCACCCAGGCGTCCCGGCACGGCCTCGAACGGACCCTGGATCTGGCCTTGTGGCTGGACATGTACTCCCCGACGATTACGCTCACTTGATCTGAAACGGGCGGCGCGATGGGCTGAGCGATGACAATCGGTGATGACGAGGCGCTGCAACTGGTGATCTCCCTGCACCGGCTCACCCGGAGTCTGCGCAGGGCCGCCACCACGGGCAGCATCCATCTGACGCATATCGCCGTCCTGGCGCTGCTGACGCGGCAGGGCCCGGCCCGGGTGGGCGAGATCGCCCAGTGGGTGCCCTGCTCCCAGCCGACCGCCACCGCGGCCGTCATGGGGCTGGAGGAGGCGGGCCTGGTCCGCCGCGAGTGCGACCCGGCCGACAAGCGGGCCAGCCGTGTCCTGCTCACCGAGCGCGGCAGCGCCGCGCTGACCGACGTCGCACGCAGCGAGGCCGAGGTACTGGCCACCCGCCTCGCTTCGCTGCGGCCCGACGAGATCCGCCAACTTGCCGAGGTGGAACCGCTGCTGCGACGGCTCACGGACGCGGCGGACTGAGGCGCCACGTCCCGGGAGGACCCTCGCAGGGGACGCGCCGCACCGTCAGCTACTACCCGGGGGGAGATTGCCGGCCGGGTTGAGTGGCGTCGTCACGTACGGGGCGACGCTGAGCAATACTCAGCCGACCGGACACGGCGACGCCGCCGGAAGCGGGGGCCCCGTCCACCCATGGAGCGCTGAGCAGATGACCGGCAACCCCGGCGAGACACCGGCTCCCCCGCCGGCCGGTACGGGCAACGGGCCCGCCGTCTCCCGCGAGGAGTTCGACGCACTCTTCGAGACGGTGCGTACGTGGGGCCGCTGGACCCCCGCCGACCGGGGCGCCTGGAACCGGGTGACCCCGGACCTCGTACGGCGGGCCACCGCCCTGGTCCGGTCCGGAACGGTCGTCCCGCTGGCGCGCCCCTGGAACACGACCCCCGGACCGGACAACAGCAGGCCCGCCTTGCACTACATGTCCGACCTCGGCGACATCGAGCCCCCGGAACCCTCCACGCACAAGGACTTCATCGCCGCCGACTACCACGGCAAGGCCGTCAGTCATCTGGACGCCCTGTCCCACGTCGCCTACCGCGGCCGGCTCTACGACGGCCGCACCGCGCGCGAGTGCGTCGACGCCGGCGGGGCCCGCTTCGGTGCCGTATCGGCGCTGGGCCCACTCGTGACCAAGGGCGTGCTGCTCGACCTGCCCACCGTTGCCGGGTGCGCCTGGCTGGAACCCGGACGGGCTGTGCACGGCGAGGACATCGTGTCCGCGGAGCGGGCCCTCGATGTGACGATCGACGAGGGCGACGCGGTGCTGCTGCGGTCCGGAAGCGTCCGCCGCCGCCGGGAGCTGGGCGCCTGGGACCCCGACGAGGCGAGCGCGGGCTTCCACGTGGATGCCGTGCCCCTGCTGGCCGAGCGGGGTATCGCCCTGCTCGGCGGCGACGGCGACAGCGATGTACGGCCCTCGCCGGTCGACGGCCTGCACTCCCCGGTCCATGCGCTGGCGCTCGCCGCGATGGGAGTGCCGCTGCTGGACAACCTCGACCTCGAAGCGCTCTCCGCCGCGGCCGCGGAGACCGGCCGTTATGAGTTCCTCCTCGTGGTGGCCCCGCTCAACATCCCGGGCGGCACGGGCTCGCCCGTCAACCCGGTCGCGGTCCTGTGACGGCCGGGCCGCGTCGCGGTGCGGCGACCGGGAGCGGTCCGCACCGTTCCCGGCCGTGACCGTGTGTGACGACCGGAGCTCTCAGGCGCCTCTTCCCCGTCGGCGATCAGTACCGATATATGTGCAAAGCTCTACAATGAGACGGACGGTACGGCTGCTCCGATATACGGGTGGCCATAGCAGCACGTACCGATGTGGGAAGTGATTGGGATGGGGCTCGTGGGAGATGACATCGGCCCCGCGCTCGCCCGTGAGCAGTTTCTTCGCGGTGGGGCGGTCGAGGGAACCGTGCGAAGCCCGATCCTGAATTCGTGGCAGCGTTCCCGGTCCCTGGGTCTCTCACCGGAAGGCTGCGAGCTTCCTTACCGTCAGGATCTCGACCTGGACGGCCGGCTCGTCCGCGCCGCCACACCCGTACTGGACCGGCTGCAGTCCAGGTTCGCGGGCAGAACCATGAATGTGTCCCTCGCCGATGGGGACGGCGTCGTGCTGCAGCGCCGTTTCGGCGAAGCGTCTCTCGTCAGACATCTGGCCCCGATCCAGAGCGTCCCGGGTTTTGTGTTCGCCGAGGAGTTCGCGGGGACCAACGGAATCGGGCTGGCCCTCGCGGAACGGCAGCTGATCAACGTTTACGGCGCCGAGCATTTCGCCGAACGCTCGCAGTCCAACGCGTGCGCGGCAATTCCCGTCCGGGACCCGCTCAGTGGACGCATCGAAGGCGTCCTCTGTCTCGGCTATCCGCCCGACGATGCGGATGTGGCGCTGAACCACGTGATCAGCAGGGCGGCCGGCGCCATCGAACGACGGCTGCTGGACCAGAGTTCGACACGAGAGCGCGCCTTGCTGCAGGCCTACCTCGACGCCAGGAGCCGTGCGCCGACCGGCGAGACGACGGGCAACGGTCAGCAGGGCGGGCTGGCCGAGAGCGGACTGGACTGGCGCGACGAGTTGATCCTCAAGGAGAAGGCCACCGAGCTGATCTCCTCGGCGCAGCGAGCCGCCGTCGAGGTGCCCCTGCCCGGCGGTCGGCGGATCACCCTGCTGAGCCGCCCGGTGACCAGCCCCTCCGGGGTGGAGGGCATCGTCATCGAGGCGGTCCTCCCCTCACCGCAGCAGCACCTCGCCGTCCTCACCGAAACCGGCACCGCGCCCGGCTCGCCGGTCCAGCAGGTACTCACCCCCGCCGTCCCGCGGCCCGGTCCCCTTCCGGGCACCGAACCGGGCCGGCCGGCCACATCGCTCCGCCCGCCCGGCACGCTCGGCACCGCCGAAAGTCCCGCCGACAGTGCAACCAGTGGGCTGGTGCTGATCGGTGAACCGGGAGTGGGCACGTACGCCGTGGCGGCCCGGCGCCGCCTGGAGCTGCTGTCCGAGGCCAGCACCCGCATCGGCACCACTTTGGATGTGGGCCGTACCGCCCGGGAACTCGCCGAGATGGCCGTCCCGCGCCTGGCCGACTACGTCACCATCGACCTTCCCGAGGCGGTGCTGCGCGGCGAGGAGCCGACCGACCCCAGCACCGGTCTCTACCGCACGGTGGTCCACGGGATTCGCGATGACTGCCCCTTCTACCCTGCCGGTGAGCGGGTCGACCTGCGCCCCACCACGCCCCAGCTCCGTTGTCTGGCCGACCGGCAGCCCGTACTCGAACCCGACCTGGGGGCGGCCGCCGGCTGGATCGCCCAGGACCCCGCGCACGCCGAGCGCCTCCTCGCACACGACATCCATTCGCTCATCGCCGTCCCCCTCCTGGCCCGCGGCATCGCCCTGGGCACCGCGAGTTTCTACCGCTCGCGGGACCCCGCCCCCTTCGGGGACGACGACCGTTCGCTGGCCCAGGAACTCGCCACCCGCGCCGCCATCTGCATCGACAACGCCCGCCGTTTCACCCGCGAGCACACCATGGTCCTTGCCCTGCAGCACAGCCTGCTGCCGCAGCGCTTCCCCGAGCTGAACGCCGTCGAGGTCGCGTACCGCTATATGCCCGCCGAGTCCGGGGTCGGCGGCGACTGGTTCGACGTCATTCCCCTCTCCGGCACCCGTGTCGCCCTCGTCGTCGGGGATGTCGTCGGCCATGGACTGCATGCCGCCGCCACGATGGGCCGGCTGCGCACCGCCGCGCGCAACTTCGCCGAACTCGACCTCGGCCCGGACGAAGTCCTCACCCATCTCGACAATCTCGTGGCGCGCCTCGACCGCGACGAGGGCACCGAGGACCCCTCCGCCGACAGCACCGGCATCATCGGCGCCACCTGCCTGTACGCCATCTACGACCCCACCACGCAGCAGTGTGTGATGGCCCGGTCCGGCCACCCGCCGCCCGCGCTGGTCCGCCCCGACGGCACCGTCACCTTCCCCGACCTCCCGGCCGGCCCACCACTGGGCCTGGGCGGTCTCCCCTTCGAAACCGCCGAATTCCCGCTCCCCGAAGGCAGCCAGCTCGTCCTCTACACCGACGGACTCATCGGTGGCCGCCACCGCGATTTCGATACGGCCCTCGACCAGTTGCGCCGGGCCCTGGCACACCCGCCCCGCCCGCCCGAGGACACCTGTGAGGCAGTTGTCCGGGCCGTGGTGCCCCAGCACCCCGCCGACGACATCGCACTGCTCGTCGCCCGCACCCACGCCCTGGACTCCCACCGGATCGCCACCTGGGAGCTGCCCGCCGACCCGGCCCGCGTCTCCGGCATCCGCGCCGCCGTGACCCGCCAACTGGGCGAATGGGGGCTGCACGAGGTCGTCTTCGCCACCGAACTGCTGCTCAGCGAGCTGGTCACCAATGCCATCCGCTACGGCACCGCCCCCATCCAGGTACGTCTGCTCCACGACCGCACGCTGATCTGCGAGGTCTCCGACGCCAGCAGCACGGCCCCGCATCTGCGCCATGCGGCCACCACCGACGAGGGCGGCCGCGGTCTGTTCCTCGTCGCACAGCTCACCCAGGCCTGGGGCACCCGCTACACCGCCGACGGCAAGGTCATCTGGGCCGAGTGCGCGCTGGAGGCGCCGACGGGAAAGTCGGACGCCGCCGAAGCGTTTTTCGACGACATCCCCGCCATCTGACAGCCCATCCGGCATCACGGCCAAAGCGGGCCGTAACATGACGGAATTGTGGTAACCGGTACGGGTGGTGCACCGCACCACCCGCCGAACGCGCCGTCCGCACCACCATGAAGCGCCCCTGCACCCGTGTCCCGTCAGCCGGGAAGAACCCAGCAGGACCAAGAGGCCGACCCCCGGAGAAGTCTGTGCATGACGCTCCTGACAGCAGCCCTCCCCCGCGCCGTGCCGCTCAGCCTCTCGTCCGCGTACACGGCCTCAGCAAGCGGTTCGGCGGCACCCTCGCGCTGGACGCGGTCGACCTCGACATCCACCCCGGCCGTATCCTCGCCCTGCTCGGCCCCAACGGTGCCGGAAAGTCCACCCTCATCAAGGTGCTCGCCGGCGTCCACCACGCGGACGAGGGCGAGGTGAGCGTTGCCGGGCACCCGCTCGGCACCGAAGCGGCCGCCCGCGCCATGTCCTTCATCCACCAGGACCTGGGACTGGTCGAATGGATGACGGTCGCCGAGAACATCGCCCTGGGCGCCGGCTATCCCCGCCGCGCGGGACTGCTGTCGTGGCGGATGATCCGCAGTCAGTGTGCCGCCGCCCTGGACATCGTGGCCGCGCATCTCGACCCGGGCACCCTCCTCGCCGACCTCCCGCGAGCCGAACGCTCCCTGGTGGCCATCGCCCGCGCACTGTCCACTCAGGCCGCACTCATCGTCCTTGACGAGCCGACCGCCAGCCTCCCGGCAGCGGACTGCGCCCGGCTGTTCGACGTCCTGCACACCCTGCGCGACCAGGGGCGCGCCATCGTCTATGTCACCCACCGGATCGACGAGGTGTACAAGGTCGCCGATGTCTTCGCCGTCCTGCGGGACGGGCACCTCATCAGCCAGGGACCGCTCGCCGGTTACCGTCCGGCCCGGCTGGTGCGCGACATCGTGGGCCACGAACCGGGCGGCTACCGGTTCGCCCCCGCCACGGGTCCGGCCGCACTGAGCCTCGACCACGTACGGACCGAGAACACCGCACCGGTCAGCCTGGAGCTGCGCGCCGGTGAGATCCTCGGCATGGTGGGCCTGACCGGCGCCGGGCACATGGAACTGGGCCGCGCCCTCGCCGGCTCCCGGCCGGTCCCCGAAGGACGGGCCCTGCTCGACGGCCGGCCGTACGCACCGCACACGGTCACGGCCGCCGTCGGCTCCGGCGTCGGCTTCGTGACCAGCAACCGTCAGGAAGAGGGCTGTGCCGCCGAACTGACGGTACGGGAGAACTTCTTGGCCAACCCCCGGGCGGGCGGCGTGCCGTCCTGGCGCCCGCGCGGACTCCGGCGCGAGCGCGCCGAGACCGCTGCCCTGATCGAGCGGTTCTCGGTGTCCCCGCGGGACACCGAGGCGCCGATCGCCACCTTGTCCGGGGGGAACCAGCAGAAGGTCATGGTCGGCCGGTGGCTCACGACGAGCCGACGCCTGCTGATCCTCGAAGAGCCGACCGCCGGGGTGGATGTCGGCGCCAAAACGGCGCTCTACCGCCTGCTCCGGGATGCGCTGGCCGAAGGCCTCGCCGTCCTGCTCATCTCCACCGACTTCGAGGAGGTCGCCCACGTGTGCCATCGGGCCCTGGTATTCGTCCGCGGGGCGGTGACGGCGGAGCTGAGCGGCGAGGCCCTCACGGTCGCCGAACTCGCCCGTGCCTCCTCGGCGATGCCTGCGCTCACCGGAACGAGGAGACGATGACCCCCGCCCCCCGCCCCCCGCTGGGCCGCCGGTTCGGGCACCGGCTCGGGGCCTATGGCCTCCTGGGCCTCGCCGCCCTGCTCTTCCTGGCCTTCTCCCTCGCCCTGCCGGACACCTTTCCCACCCTGGACAACATCTCCGAGATCCTGTCCAACCAGTCGATCCCCGCCCTCCTCGCGCTCGGCGCCATGATTCCCATCGTCACCGCCAAGTTCGACCTGTCCATCGGCTACGGCCTCGGCCTCGCGCACGTCATGACGATGCAGCTCATCGCCAACGAAACGTGGCCCTGGCCCCTCGCCTGCCTCGTGGTGGTCCTCGGCGGGGCCGTCGTCGGCATCTTCAACGGGGTCGTCGTCGAATTCGCGAAGATCGACTCCTTTATCGCCACGCTCGGCACCGGCAGCATTCTGTACGCCCTCACCGGCTGGATCACCAACGGGGCCCGGATCGTTCCCGGCCCTGCCGGCCTGCCCGCGGCCTTCACCGATCTCTACGACTCCAGGTTCCTCGGCCTGCCGGTATCCGCCTTCTACGTCCTCGCCCTGACCGCCGTACTGTGGCTGCTCCTGGAGCGGCTGCCGCTCGGCCGGTATCTGTACGTCATCGGCTCCAACCCCCGCGCCGCCGAGCTGGTCGGCATCCCCACCCGGCGCTACGTCATCTACGCCTTTGCCGGTTCGGGGCTGATCGTCGGTATCGCCGGTGTCCTGCTCGCCGCGCAGCAGCGGATCGGCAACCCCAGCGTCGGACTGGACTATCTGCTGCCCGCATTCGTCGGTGCGCTGCTCGGGTCCACCGCGATCAAGCCCGGCCGCCCCAACGCCCTGGGCACCCTGGTCGCCGTCATCATCCTCGCCATCGGCCTCGCCGGTATCGGCCAGCTCGGCGCCCAGTTCTGGGTCACCCCGCTGTTCAACGGCGCCACCCTGCTCATCGCCGTCGGCATGGCCGGCTATGCCGCCCGGCGCCAGCTGCGCCAACGACGGACGGCACCTCCCCGGCCCCGCCATGACGTGCACCACGTCAGCTCGTGACCTTCGGCCGTCACCACCGTGTCGTCCCTCCGCAAGGAGCGCCCGTGCATCCGCACCGCAAGACCGCCCTCGGCAGCGCAGTCGTCCTGGCCGCGGTGGCGGCCACCGTCCTCGCCGGCTGCGAGCGCGGCACATCGACCGGCGCCGGGCCCTCCTCGCCAGGGCCGGCCAAGACCGGCTGCCCCGCCGTCCTGGTCACGGCTCAGGCGGCCGTGGAACGGGCCGAAAAGCCCCACACCACTTGGGACGGCCCCACCACCGGCCCCAAGGCGGTCTCCGGCAAACGAATCGTCTATGTCGCGCAGACCATGACCAATCCCGGCGTCGCAGGCGCCGCCAAGGGCGTGCAGGAAGCCGCGCAAACCATCGGCTGGCACGTCCGGGTGATCGACGGTCAGGGCACCCCCGCCGGAATCCAGGCGGCCTTCAGCCAGGCCATCGCCCTCCGCCCCTCGGGCCTGGTCATCGGCGGTTTCGACCCCCACCTGACGTCACAGCAGGTCGCCAAGGCCAACGCCGAACACATCCCGCTCATCGGCTGGCACGCGGTCGACTCCCCCGGCCCGAGCAAGGACCCCGCACTCTTCAGCAACATCACCACCAGGGTCCAGGATGTCGCGAAGATCAGCGCGGACTGGATCATCACGCACTCCCACGGTCACGCGGGAGTCGTCGTCTTCACCGATGCCTCGATCCCGTTCGCCAGAAACAAGTCCGAACTGATCAAGAAACAACTCGCCACCTGCGCCGGTGTGAAGCTGCTGGCGGAGGAGAACATCCCGATCTCGGACACCAGCAGCCGCACCCCCCAGGAAGTCTCCTCGCTCCTCTCCCGCTTCCCGGACACCTGGACCCACTCCGTAGCCATCAACGACGTCTACTTCGCCGACGCCGCCCCCGCCCTGCGCGCGGCACGCAAGAAGGGCGGCGGCACCCCCTACAACATCGGCGCGGGCGACGGCGACCCCTCCGCCTTCCAACGCATCAACAACAAACAGTTCCAGGCAGCCACCATCCCCGAGCCCTTCTCCCAACAGGGCTGGCAAATCCTCGACGAATTCAACCGCGCCTTCTCCCGCAGACCCGCCAGCGGCTACGTCGCCCCCGTACACATCTCCACCGCCGCCAACAGCCGCGGAGCCACGACATGGAACCCACCCGGCTACCGCGCTGCGTACCGGAAAATCTGGGACAGGTGACGACGGGCACCGTGAATCCACCAAGTCGTAGGCCGGCCTGCTCCGTTCAGGCAAGTGCCGAAGGATGCGCGCCCGGGTGCTCGCGGTCAGCGACGGCGCCCTGGAATGTGGGGCCGCACTGCGCGAGGCGTTCCCCGAGACCCGCGAGCAGCGGTGCCGGTTCCACAAGATCGTCAACGTGCTCAACGGCAGGTCACCAACGGACCCGGCTCCCGCACCGCAGGCATCGCCATGGCCTTCAAGCTCATTGAGTCAGCACAAGCCCGCTGGCACGCGGTCAACGCACCATCACCTGGTCGCCCTGGTCCGCGCTGGCGCGAGGTTCGAGAACGGCCAGCTGGTCGAACGACCCGACGATCAGGAGGCGATCAGCCCCAAGCCGCGTGACCATGGCGGCCATGAGACCGGTCGGCACGTCGGTCAGCGGGAACTTCCGGTCAAGTTCGGCTGCTTGACCGGGTGTGGGGTGCATGGATGGACTCAGACATGCAGGGTGGGCCGGTAGATGAGCTCTTGGATGTGGCCGTCGAGCGTCCGGCGCTCGATCAGCTCAAGGTCGAAGTCGGCCGCACCCTGGAAGATCGGGTCCAGCCCGGTCTGACCTGTGATCACAGGGAAGAGCGTCACCTGGACGCGGTCGACCAGACCGGCGGCCATCAACGCCCGGTTCATCGACAGGCTGCCGTGCGAGCGCAACGGCACCTCGGACTCCTCTTTGAGCCGAGCGACGACGTCGACGGCGTCGCCGCTCACGACGTTCGCATCCGGCCAGTCCAGGGACCCTTCCAGTGTGGTCGACACCACCGTCGCCGGCAGGCTCCTCATGCGTGTCACCCATGGGTCACGCACCTCGGACTCCTCGGTACTGGAGGCCAGCATCCGCGCGAACGCCCGATAGGTGTTGGCCCCGAAGACCATCCGCTGCTCCTCGCGGTACAGGGCGAGGCGGTGGTCGAGGAGCTCGGGGCCTTGCTTGCCCCAGTAGCCGGTCCAGTGGTCACTGGCGGCGCCGAACCCGTCGAGGCTGGAAAAGACGTCGAACGTGTAGGTAGCGGTCATGATGCTCTCCTCGAATGCGGTTGATCGCGTGTTGGGGATACAGACTGACGACCACGGCGAGACTCATCGCCCTTGAACTCCTGGAGGTCGGCCGCCGCAGTGCGGCGAGATACCTCCCCTTGCTCGACCTCGGCCATTTGGCGCACGCGGTCCAGCTCCAGTCCCAGCCGCAGGTACGTCGCTATCGCCTGCAGGCTCGGCAGCCCAGAAGGCCATTCGCTCACACATTCGATTACAGGCACTCTTTCGGCCGCCATCCGCAAGACCCAAGCCGAGCGCCCTGCACCACCGGACCTTGATCATTGCCACCGGACCTTGATCGTCGCCACCGGACCTTGACGATCATTGGGTTTGCGCCATCGATTCCCAATGGCGCCTGTCGAGCTGCGAGAGCGGTGGGAGGCGTGAGCTCGTAGCACCGGCCGTCGCGCAACAGGGCCCAGCGGGCGTTGACACGGCAGCGGGCGAGCGCGAGGACGGCCCGGGTATGGCGCTTACCCTCGACACGCTTGCGCTCGCTGGGGGCGTCGCAGGTTTCCGCCGACCTTGCCGGAGCCGCACGCAACAGGTGCGACACCACCAAAGCCGGCGAGCCGGTCCGGGACGGGCGGCCGACTCTGATCCGCCAGAGCGCTATGTTCCCTTTGCGTAGATATTCTGTGAAGTGTGATCGAGTCTGGACGGCCGCGGCTCCGTCGTCGCCACGGCCGGGGGAGCCTTGTGCGGCTGTCGCCGGTCATCCTGACCGTCGTCATCGCCGGCCTGGCATATGCCACTCCCCCGGAAATGGCCTTCAGCCGCCTCCTGCCCGCGGCGCCGGCCCTCGCCGCCGCCATGTGGCCGGTGCTCCCCACCGTGCTGCTGGGGACGGTCTGCCTCTTTCTGATGATCGGCCTCAGCATCGTGTTCCCCGGTCTGGGGACGTGGTGGACGGCTGCGGGGATCATCGCGGTCACCGTGGCGGCCGCGTACGGAAGTCATGTCCGCCTCCAGCGGGAGCGGACCCTCTTTCATGTGCGGCTCGTCGCCGACGCGGCGCAGCAGGTGGTGCTGAGTCCGATGCCGCGCCGCTTCGGGAGCGTCGAGATCGAGTCGCTGTACCTCGCGGCCGCGGCGGAGGCCCGTATCGGCGGGGACTTCTACGAGGTGGTCGACACGCGATACGGGGTCAGGTTGCTCATCGGTGATGTGCGGGGCAAGGGCCTGCCGGCAGTAGGGGCGGCCGCGGCGATCGTCAACTCCTTCCGGGAGGCGGCCTACGACGAGGCCGACATGGTCAGCATCGCGCGCCGGCTGGACGCCAGCAGCACCCGTTACAACGCCGCCTTTCCCCCCGAGGGGACGATGGAGCGCTTCGCCACCGCCCTACTTGTCGAGATCCCGCACGGGGGCAGACGTATCGAGATCCTCAACTGCGGACACCCCCCGCCGCTGCTCCTGAACCGCGGGGAACTCCGTGCCCTCGAGCCCACCACCCCCTCGCCGCTGCTCAACCTCGCGGAGCTGATCGGCGATCACTACACCATCGACACCTTCGGCTTCGCCCCCGGCGACCTGCTGCTTCTCTACACCGACGGGGTCGCCGAGGCCCGCGCCCGCGACGGCGGGTTCTTCCCGCTGGCCGCCTGGATGCGCCAACAACCCCTGACGCCGCCCCACGAGTTGCTCACGGCTCTTCACCGCGACCTCCTCCGCTACAGCAGGGGACGCCTGGACGACGACATCGCCGCCCTCGCAGTGCGCCTGTGTGAACCCTCGGAGTGACCCCGGCCCAGATCGCGGCCTGTGATGCCTCCATGCGGTGTGCTGCCGGCCCCTTCCACGAACGACCGAGGCCGTCGGGGGGGGCGGGCCGGCACGGCCGAGGGGTATCGCGACGCGTGGCGGGAATTGGATGCCGCACTCGCCGCACGACCGGAGCGGTTCATCGGCTTCCTGCCCGCCCCTCAATCAGCACTCCGAAGGCGGCCGAGCGGGCCCGCCCAGCTGGGTTCGGCCGGGCAGGCCGACGTCGCGTGACGCTATCGGTTGCTGAGGCATGACCTGCGCGGACTGGATGCCGTGGCCGAGCAGATCGGGCGAGACGGCCGTGGCGAGCAGGGCCTTACCGGCGCGCTCCAGCACCAGGACAACAATCGACGGGCCGACAGTCAGGCGGGTAAAGGTCTCGGAGGCCAGCCGGCCAGCTCGTCCGGTGTGACGCCGGTGACCTTCTGGACAATGAGCCGCCCCGTCGCGGCCGAGGCTTCGGCGAGCTGGGCGGCCTGGGAGCGCAGTTCCGCTGCCCGCAGGCCGACGGCTTCGAAACGCAGTTCGGCACCAATCGCCTGGGCCACTTCACTCCGACCGGCCTGCTTCTGCCGGCCCTGCCGGCCCTGCCGACTACGCCCGACTCCCGCGTCATCACCGTCTCCAGCGGCGCCCACGCCCTCGCGAACGTCGACCTCGACGACCTCGACGACCTCGACGACCTCGACGACCTCGACGACCTCGACGACCCAACTATGAGCACCGCGCGTACCGCCGCCGGCTCGCCCGTGCGGCGGACAAAACCGGCCAACCTCCTCTTCGCCTACGCACTCGCGGCCCGCCTGGCCCGCGCCAGCTCCTCCGTAGCGGCCGCCGCCGCGCACCCGGCTAGGCCGCCACCAGTCTCCAGACCGCCGCTGCCCGTATGGAACACCGCATCGGCGCCGAACGCTTCCTGCAACTCGGCAACCGCCTCTTCGCCCAGCCCACCGGATCCGGCGCCCTCCCCACCCTCTGCGCCGCCACCGATCCCCACATGAAATCGGACGCGTTCATCGGCCCCGCAACGGCCTCCGCGGCGCCGCCGCCTCGTCATTCCGCGGCCCCTGGACCCGAAACAACGGGACCTGGCAAATCTGTGGACACTTTCCGGACAACCGACGAACACATCCCATGATTCTTCGTAGCAGACTTATTCGGGAGCTTAAGGGCGTCCGAATCCGCACTGTCCAACCCCTCGCGATCTTGACGGGAAACAGCAAGGACCGATAGCTAGTTGGGCGAGAAGAAGGAAACCCGAGAATCACGGGAGGCCTTACCCATGGCTGGTCCTTTCCGCCTCGCCCCGCAGGAAGTGCAGGGACACATTCCCACCTGGGGCTTCGGCAGGCAGACCAAGGTGATCGTCGACTGCAAGGCCGATGGAAACTTCGAGATGACGGCCGGCGGGTCCGCGACCGAGGTCAACGCGCTCAGGTTGGGACGAAATGAGTTCGAACGCGCCTTCGGTGGCGTCGAATTAGCCGTCAAAAACCTGACCCTTGAGGACATCACCGTGACGACGGAATAGGCGCGCGCCATGCCCTGGACGTTCGACAAGAGCCGGTTGGAAGTCGTCGGCCAGCTCACCAATTCCGAGCAAGAGACGTTCGATGTATTCCAAAACGCAATCCAGAGCGAGGGACTTCACCCCGCCCAGGCAGCCGCGCGGGCCGGGGACACGAACTACAAGAGGTTGCTGGGCGATCAGTTCCAGATCCGCCTGAGCCAGAGCTCACGCGCCACATTCCTGGTCCTGGACGACGGAGGAGGCAACGGAAGGGTCGAGATGCTCCAACTCGCCGGGCATACGTAACAGGTCTCGAGAGCCAAGACGAGCCCTCGCCCCTGCCCCGAGTCGGGCAGGGGCCCACTCGCACTCCCCGTCAGGGGACGAGGCCAAGGGCCGGACGGTACCGATAACTGATCGTAAAGAGCCGGCTGAGGCGATGAAGTCTCTTCGGCCGGCGACCGACGTCTCATCCGCGCTCGCGGAGGTACGCCTCCAGTTCTGCGGCCCCGTTCAGCATCGCCCGCCCGCGGGCGGACAGCCGACCGTGCCAGTCGCACAGTGCGGCCTCCAGCGGCTCAAGACCGCCGGCCGCCCGCACCTGGGCGATCAGCGGGGCGATCTGCTCCAGCAGATAGCCGCCCCGCCTGAGCTGGTGGGCCAGCCGGGCGTCCCGTACGTCGGCCTCGTCGTAGACGCGGTACCCGGTCCGCGGGTCGCGGCGCGGGCGCACCAGCTCGGCGCGCTCCCATTTGCGCAGCGTCGCGGGCCGGATTCCGAGCTTGCCCGCCAGCGGCCCGATGAACGTGCCGCCGAGCCCGGACACCGCGGCCGGCTCGGACCCCACACCGGGCTCGGGCGCCGCGGTGGGCTCCAGGTCGCGGATGGCGCTCTCCACGGCCTGGAGGGTCCGCCGGTCGTCGAGGAGCTGGGCGTGGCTCTCGTCGATCAGGCGGAACGCCTCATCGACCGCACCTCGGTTCACGGCCCGCATGATCGACGTCGCCGCCTGGTGGCCGTGGCCGGGCACCAGGGCAAGAAACGCGCGCAGGGCCCCCGCGTGCAGCGAGGTATAGGTGCGGTAGCCGTGGGGTGTGCGACCGGCGGCCGGAAGGATGCCGGCCTCCTCGTAGTTTCTGATCGCCTGCGTGGACAGACCGTGCCCGCGCGCCAGATCAACCGGCCTGAGCCGATCACCGCTTTGAAGGTTTCTCCCCATGGAGCTGACAATATCGCGGGAAAGTTTCAACCGAAGGTTCAACGATAGCGTTGAAGGCATGGCTACTGACATCAAGGACACCGCCCATGCCGTCGAGGCCGCCGCCGTCATGAGGCTGCTCCCGGCCCGGCCCCGGCTGCTCGCCCTGGGCGAGCCCACCCACGGCGAGGACGCTCTGCTCGACCTGCGCAACGAGCTCTTCCGGCAGCTTGTCGAGCAGGAGGGCTACCGGACGATCGCGATCGAGAGCGACTGCATCATGGGCCTGATCGTCGACGACTACGTCACCTCGGGCACGGGCACCCTCGACGAAGTCATGGAGCAGGGAATCAGCCACGGCTGGGGCACCTCCGCAGCCAACCGCGAGCTCGTGCGCTGGATGCGCGCCTACAACGACGGCCGGCCCGCGTCCGAGCGGCTCCGCTTCGCCGGGTTCGACGGCCCGCTGGAGATCACCCACGCCGCGAGCCCCCGGCAGGCCCTCACCGCACTCCACGCCTACCTCGCGGCCCGGGTGGACGCGGACCTGCTCCCCTGCACCGCGGACACACTCGACCGCCTGCTCGGCGCCGACGACCGGTGGACCAATCCCGCAGCGATGATGGACCCGTCCCAGTCCGTGGGGCAGTCGGCCGAGGCCGGCCAACTGCGGCTGCTCGCCGACGATCTGGTGGCACTGCTCGACCAGCAGACGCCGCACCTGCTCGTGACGACCTCGCCGGACGACTGGGACCGCGTGCGCCTGTACGGGCGCACCGCGACCGGCCTGCTGCGCTACCACCACTGGATGGCCGACACCTCACCGGCCCGCATGACGCGGCTGTGCGCACTGCGGGATCTGATGATGGCCCACAACCTCCTTGCCGTCGCCGCTCGGGGCCCGTCACTCGTCCACGCCCACAACTCCCATCTCCAGCGGGAGAAGAGCACGATGCAAACGTGGGAGGGGCCAGTGGAGTGGTGGAGCGCCGGTGCACTCGTGAGCGCCCAGCTCGGCGAGGAGTACGCCTTCGTGGCCACGGCCCTCGGCACGATCCGGCACCAGGGAGTGGACACGCCGGCGGCCGACACCGTCGAAGGACTCCTGTACGCGCTCCCGGAGGACCGCTGCGTCATCGACGCCCCGCGGCTGGCCACCACCCTCGGCGACACACGGCCCGCGCCCCGCGTATCCCCCTGGTTCGGCTACGCCCCGCTTGACCCGGCCCACCTGGCGGACAGCGACGGCGTGGTGTTCGTGAAGGACGTCCCGCAGAGTTAGCCCCGCCATCAGCAGCCCGGCCTGCCGGGGCGCCTCGGATGCGCGGGGGGCGTACCAGGGGTTGAGGAACATCGACGTCGGGTGTGGTGCAGTCGGTGCGGTGCGGTGCCGTCCGGGGCCGGGGTGTCCGTCATCATGCGCGTCAGGGCAGCCCGGACGGATCGGTGCCCGCAGATGTCTCCGTCAGGCTCACCCTGACAGATCCTCGGACGGCGAGTACTTTTCGCGCAGGCGGAGGCGAGCCGGGGGCACCGTGCCTATCGGTCCTGCGACGTGCATGCTCCCCGCGCGGCTCCGCGCCCAAAATCGTCAGTATTCGACGCGGGAGGTGGCAGGCACGTCGAGATCGTCCTCCAGGTCGGCTTCGAGGAAGCTGTTCCCGTAGACCGGCTCGATGAAGACGTTGCTGTAGTCGGGCTTCGCAGGACGAGGGAGGTTGGCAGCGAGCCTGTTGTGCGGCTGCGATGTTGAGGGGTGCATGAGATTCCTTGGTGTTCGAAGGGCGTAGACGGTGGTCGGGCTGCGATGGGTCGTACGGGCTGGCCGGAGTCGACAACCTTCTGGATGCGGCGCGAGCGGGCCATAACGTCGGGGGCCGATGCCGCGGCCCAGATGTGGGCGAGGTTCAGCTCCGCCGACGTAGCCGTTAAGACGGTGCTGTTGGGCCCGTCCGATGTGGTGTCGTACCGGGTGTCAGTGTCGGCGAGGGGCTGTGAATCGCTCCAGACCCGCGATTCGATGATCATGACACGTGGATCGGGCTCAGCGGAAGTTGTCGGGTGACGCGTGGGGTGAGCCGCCCTTCGTTTGTATTGGCGGACCGCAGGCCCTGCGCCCTCGGCGTGAGCGGAGGTGAGCCGGCCTTCGCCGGGGGCTGAGTGCGCGTGCTGGGATGCTCGCCGCCCCCGGGGGTAGCTCTTTCCCCTGTTGGTCGGCCGCTCTGCTGCCCTCATGCGTAGGGTAAAGGCACGCCTCAAGCATCTGCAACGAGGAAAACGTTCCCATCTACGCGCTTCGTCGGGCTCGGTGAAAGTGCTTCAAAACAGCGTTCTACCGATCTGAAGACATTTCCACCTCGCCCGGGCGGCCGGCTCGCCGGGCCACTCGCGTCTAAGCGTCATCGCGGCTCGTAGACATCTTCTCAGATGTCCCGGGTGCATGGGTGGTCGGCGACTGTGCCCCAGCCGAAGGACGCCGAGTCTATGTCGTCCTCCGCAAAGGAGGCAGCATCAGCTGACCGCGGCGGCCGCACGGCTGGATTCGCACACACCGGATGGGGCGGGCCGACTGCCGTGCTCCGGGCACAGCCCGGCTGCCGTCCGCGGCACCCGCCGCACGTGCTCCCGCTCAGGACGCCGGTCGGCGACCATTACCTCGCACACGGAGCAGCGCTCCCCGTTCGACCAACGCGCTCCGGACTCGCAGTCCAGGTGTCCACAGCCCTGGCGCGGCCGCGCCGGGGCTGTGTCCGATCAATTCGGCGGGCTGCCAGTGAGTCACGCGAATGCGTACCCAGCACGGCACATCCCGGTTCTGGCTGGTGTCTCACCCCGGGATGTCCCATGACAGGGCCGGTTAGTCGACGAGGGCGAGCTCCGGCTCGTCCGCCGGCTCGACCGCCAACTTGTCGATCTTGCGCCGTCCGAGCACTCCTGACAGTCCGATGAGCAGGCCGATGGCCGAGAGGATGGTGATCGTGAGCAGTGCCGGGGTGAAGCCGGCGAGCAGGGCATCGGGGCCGGTCCTGCCTTCGCCTCCGGCGGTGAGGACGGCCGTGACGATGGCGAGTCCGATCGCGCCGCCGACCTGCGTGGAGGTGTTCAACAGGCCGCCGGCCAGGCCCTGCTCATGGTCCGGGATGCCGGCGGTGGCCTGGATGTTGAAGGACGCGAAGGCCAGGGTGAACCCGATGCCGAGCAGGACCATGCTGGGCAGCACACCGACGACGTATGGGGCGTCCCGGTCGATGGCGACGAAGAGTACGTAGGCGAGGAGGTGAGCGATGACGCCGCCCGCGATGGTGCGCGAGGTGCCGAGCCGTGCTATCAGAGGCTCCATCTGCGGCGAACCGAAGGCCACGATCAGCGCGGCCGGAAGGAAGCCGAGCGCGGTCTGGAACGCCGACCATTGCAGCACCGACTGGAAATAGAGCATGGCCACGAACTGGAAGCCGATATAGCCGCCGAAGAATACCGATATGCCCAGGTTGGCCCGTGCCAGTGAGCCCGAGCGGAGGATTCCGAGGCGGACCAGCGGATGCGCACTGCGGCGTTCGATCACGATGAAGGCGAGCAGGAGCACCGCGGCGATCGCGAACTGGATCAGTGTGTTCGGCGCGGCCCAGCCGGACTCCGGCGCCTCCACGACGGTGTAGACGAGCAGCAGCATCGCACCGACCGAGGTGATCGCGCCGGGGATGTCATAGCCGCCGGAGGCGCGGGGGCCGTCCTTGGGGAGCAGGCGGTTGGCCGCGATCCATGCGATCACCGCGATCGGTACCGGCAGGAAGAACGTCCACCGCCAGCCAACCTGGGTCAGCAGGCCGGAGAGCACCAAGCCGGCCGAGTAGCCGCTGGCTCCGAAGACGGAGAAGACGCCCAGCGCCTTGTTGCGCGCCGGGCCTTCGGCGAACGTGGTCGTGACGATCGACAGTGCGGCAGGCGCGGTGAACGCCGCCGCCATGCCCTTGAGTATGCGGGTGGCGATGAGCAGGGCTCCGTCGTCGACCAGACCGCCGAGCACGGAGGCGGCGGCGAACACGGCTACCGCGGTCAGGAACACCCGGCGACGTCCGAGCAGGTCGGCGGCGCGTCCGCCAAGCAGCAGCAGTCCGCCGTAGCTGAGGACATAGCCGCTGACGATCCACTGCAGCGCACTGGTGGACAGGCCCAGGTCTGCCTGGATGGAGGGAAGGGCGACGCCCACCATCGAGACATCGAGCGCGTCGAGGCCGATGACGAGGGAAACCGTGAGCAGCACTCCCCAGAGTTTGGCGTTCCACGTGGATGTGGAGGCGGACAGGGGCGCGGAGGAAGTCATGCCGCGACTCTCACATGCACGCGCATCGAATGCAAGCGCATTTAATCTCTGTGCATCAAATGCTGGCGCATGTTATCTTGGCTTCATGATCGGTGGCTCGGAGCAGGAATTGGTCGACGCGTGGCATGGGCTTCTCGCCCGTCATGCCACCGTGCACAACGCTCTCGAGCACGAGTTGCAGGCACAGCACGGCCTTAGCGTCAGCGAGTTCGAGGCACTCGAGCTCCTCGCCTCCTCCGACCACGGCAAGTGCCGGGGCCAGGACCTCACCCACGCGGTACACCTGAGCCAGAGCGCCGCATCCCGCCTGGTCGCCAGGCTGGAACGAGGCGGCCTCGTCGAACGAGCCATGTGTGACCTCGACCGCCGCGGCATCTTCGTCGTCCTCACCGACGACGGCCACAAGCGCTTCAGCGACGCGAAACCGACCCACCGCTCCGTACTTGCGCGGACACTCCGCGAAGACAACTGACCAGCCCCCGCAGCAAGTCGATGCCGGGTTAGCGGCCGTTCCTGCGCAGCCGGGAGTGCGCCGACGAGCTCTGTCGGACCCAATGAGACTGACGAGACGTGACGTACGACGGTGACGCTCACCCCGTGCCGTTAGGAGGAGCGCCGTTCTCGTTCGGGGGCTCCGGCCTCGGCGGGTGCTCCGACCTCGGCGGGGGTTCCGGGCCTCGGCGGGGGCTCTGACTCCGCCACCGTTCCGTCATGGGCGAGCCGTTCGCCCAGGGCGAGGACCATCCGGCGTGTGGCATCTGCCCCTCGAAACGGCAGCCGCGCGAGGCGTTCGTCGTGTACGACCGGCCATCCGGGGAGTGCCCGTTCGACCCGGTTTTGCCGACACTCCCGAGCCGGTCGGCTAGCTCGGGCAGATTGCGGCCTCAATGTGGGCGAGTTGGGCGGCGAGGATCTCTTCGAACGCAGCGCGGCGGTCCTCCCCGAGGGGGCGGACGTCGCGGGCGAAGTGGGCCAGGGCCGGGAAGCGTTCGGGGTCGGCGCCGAGTACCGCGACGTGAAACAGCTCCATGCCCTGTTCGTACTCTCCGGGGGTGACGGTGCTGACCCCGGCCTCGGAGGCGATCAACGCGGCGATGAGGACCGCGATCCGGTGGTAGCGCGCCGGGATCTCCTCGTCGGGCAGTCCCGACGCGCGCAGAGCCTGCAGCACCTCTTCCATGACCAGCCGTGAACCGGTGCCGCCTGACGCGTAGCGTCCCCAGACCGCGGCGAGTTGGGGCTATTACGACATGTCATGGGTGGGGCCGTCGGCCTCGCTGATATCAACCGTCATCGACGACGCGCTTGCGGCTCTCTACCGCGTGGCGATGTACGGCTGACCGGGCCGGAGAGAGTCGCTTTCACCAAGCCGGCAAGTATGCCGAGACGGGAGAGCCGAGATGGCAGCAGGAAGGAACGCAGCACGTTCGCAGCCTCTTCCAGGGCGTCGGTCGCGCTCTGAGCGACGAGACCCGTTCCCTGCGCCAACTCGCAGCCGCCCATGAGACCCCGAACGGAAACAACGAACGCATCCGCACCACCTGGTTCGACCCGGCCAACTCCGAGGCCCTGTCCGGTGTACTTGACGCGCTCCTCGCCGACCTCACATAGCCACGTCGGCAGAGACGGGCGCCCCGCCTTGTGCGGCAGCCGCAAAGAGCTTCCGCACAACCGCGGCGGACGACCCTGTGGATCGCCCGGCGCAGGCCCGATGCGGCCCCCTGGGCCCGCTGCGCCGCCTCGTTCCTCCGAGAGCCGGTGAGGTCCTGGAAGTCGTGGAAGTCCGTCATCGGCTCTCCGGGAGCGCTCGGGCGGCGGTGTCTGCCCGGGGCGGGGCGCCGCCCCCGCCCTGCGCGCGGCACGCAAGAAATCGCGTTCTGCCGGCGGCGACTTCCCAGCGGCACGGGCCCCGGACCCGGTCAGCGGTGGGAGTCGACGGGGGCGGCGCCGGCTGCCTTGCCGGAGCGGTGCGGCGGGACACCGTAGCGGCGCTGGATGTAGAGCTCGGCGAGGAGCAGATTGACGGCCAGCCCCAGCCAGGCGCTGCCGCTGGCGATGTCATGGGATACCGCGATCTGGTCGCTGTTGTAGGCGGCCGAGGAGCTCTGCGGCACGGTGAGCAGGACCATGACCGGGATCCAGAAGCGCGACGCGATGGCTCCGAAAGTCAGTGAGAAATTGCGGATCATCCAGCGGCGGTGGTCGGCGTAGCGGCGCCGGCGTACCGCTCGATACCCGGCGATGCCGGTGGCGAGCCACAGCACGTCGAGCAGTCCCAGGGCTGCCTGGTTCGCCGCGCCGAAGGGCGCCATGACCGCGACGGGGATCGCCAGCACGGCTGAGGGGAAGACGCCGGCGAAGAAGTACGCGCGCCCCGCCCATCGGTGGACGGCCGGATGCCGGCCGCGCAGCCAGGGCCAGAACTGCGCCGGGCCGGTGAACGAGGCCACCGTGGCGGTGAAGACGTGGGCAACCAGCAGGTCGTAGTGCAGGGTGCCGCGGGTGGGGATGCGACTGGTGGCGACGTTCGGGGGCACGTACGCGGAGATCAGGTAGACCGCCATCGCGGCGGTGACGACACCGAGCACGGTGATCGGCCAGGGCGGGCGCCTGCGGTGCGGGGTGCCGGACCGCTGCGGGGCACCGGTGGCGTGGGGCGGTGTGGTCACGGTCATGGTCCGGCCTCTGTTCTGATGAGTGTTCGGGTGGCGGGTGGCGGGTGGCGGTGTCCGGGTGTCGCAGTTCGGATGGGCGGTCAGTGCTGGTGATCCGGGATCCTCCTCGTCGGAAGGGCGGGCGGCACGGGTCCTGGCATGTGGGAGGAAGGTGGTGCCAGCACTACCGACGGCCTTCGGGGAGGGCCTGAAATAATGGGTGGGTGGATGATGACCTCCGCTCCTCCCCTCAACTGCCCGCCGCTATGGTGCGAAAGGTTCGCGAGGCCCTGCTGTGGGCCGGCCGCGGACTGGTCGCCGCCGTGGTGTCGTTCGCGGGCGGTGTGGCGCTGCTGATCGCCTTCGTACTCGCCGTGGCCCTTCTGCCGCTCGGCATCGGCGTGTTCCTCGTTCCGCTCGTCGCCGCCGCGGTGCGAGGACTGCTGAACGAGGAACGCAGGCTGGCGGAGACCTGGTTCGGCGTGCGGATCCCGGTGCCGTACCGGCTGCCGTCGCGGACCGCGAAGCCGAACTCCGGTCTCCGGCCGCCGTCCGACGTGCCGCGAGGGTTGGCCGGCTCGTGGCACCGCTGCCGGGCGGTGCTGACCGACGTGGCGACGTGGCGGGACCTGCTGTGGATGGCGCTTGCCCCGGTCGCCCTGTCCCTCGGCATCCTTCCGGCCGCGCTGCTGTGCCACGGGGCGGAGGGCATCGTCCTCGTGCCGGTTCTGACGCCGCTGGTCCATGACTACGGGTACGGCATCGGCTGGTTCGTCGAGGGACCCGCGTGGCTGATGGTGCCGCTCTCGGTGGTCCAGGGCGTGTTGATGATCGCGCTCGGGGTGTCGGGCGGTTCCCACATCCTGCGGCTGCGCGCCCGGTTCGCGTACCGACTGCTGGCGCCCACCGACGCGGCCCTGCTGGCGATACGCGTACGGGACCTGGCCGTGTCCCGGTCGGAGGTCGTCACCGCGGAGGCAGCCGAACTGCGCCGCATCGAACGCGATCTGCACGACGGCGCCCAGGCCCGCCTCGTGGCGCTGGGCATGAACCTCGGCATGGCCGAGGACCTGCTGGCCAGCGACCCCGACACCGCACACCGCCTGCTGGTCGAGGCTCGCGAGGCCGGCAATCAGGCGCTGGCGGAACTACGCGACCTGGTGCGCGGCATCCATCCTCCGGTCCTGGCCGAACGCGGCCTCTGCGACGCGCTCACCGCGCTCGCGTTGGCCCTCCCGATCCCGGTGACCACACACATGGAGCTGACGCACCGGCTGGCGGCGCCCATCGAGACGGCGGCGTACTTCGCCGGTGCCGAGGCGCTCGCCAACGTCGTCAAGCACGCCCATGCCACTTCTGCCTGGCTCCACGTCCGGTACACCGACCGTATGCTCACGCTGGTCGTCGGCGACGACGGCCGAGGCGGAGCGGATCCCGCCGGCGGCAGCGGCCTGCGCGGCGTCGAGCGCCGCTTGCGGGCCCATGACGGAACGCTCGCCGTGACCAGCCCGCCCGGGGGCCCGACCGTGGTGACGATGGGGGTGCCGTGCGCGTTGTCATCGCTGAGGACCTCGCCCTCCTCCGTGACGGACTGACCCGGCTGCTGACCGCGTACGGATTCGACGTCGTCGAGGCCGTCGACGACGGCCCGTCCCTGCGCCGCGCCCTGCTCGAACACCGGCCGGACGTGGCCGTGGTGGACGTGCGGCTGCCGCCGACCTTCAGCGACGAGGGACTGCGGGCCGCGGTCGATGCGCGGGTCCGAGTGCCGGGGCTGCCGGTGGTGATCCTCTCCCAGCACGTCGAGCGGCTCTACGCCAGGGAACTGCTCGCCGACGCGCAGGGCGGCGTCGGGTACCTGCTGAAGAACCGGGTGTCCGACGTGCGGCAGTTCCTGGACGCGGTACGCCGGGTGGCCGCCGGAGGCACCGCGCTCGACGCGGAGGTGGTGGCCCAACTGCTCGCCGGCCGCCACGCGGGAGGGCCGCTGGGCAGACTCACACCCCGCGAACGCGAGGTCCTCGGCCTGATGGCCGAGGGCCGCTCGAACAGCGCCATCGCCGGCGGCCTCTTCATCACCGAGAAGGCCGTCAGCAAACACATCAACAACATCTTCAGCAAGCTGGATCTCCCCCCGTCCGACGACGACCACCGGCGCGTCCGCGCGGTCCTCGCCTACCTCGACGGCACCGGAACCCCGAGCTGACACCCTGGTGGCCGACGTGAGGGAGCGGGCCCGCAGCCATCCTCGGCCGGAGCATCGCCGCCACCAAGGTGCTCGCCGGCCGGGCCCGGGGACGGATCCGGCTCGGCGCGCCCACCGCCGACGCCCACTCGGCGGCCCGCGGCGTCTGTCGTTCCAGATCCTGTCCTGTCCCGTCCCGTCCCGTCCTGTCCCGCCTGATCGGCCCTGACATCGACCGCGTCGTCACACCAGTTGAGTTCGTTCCAGACGTGGAGGACGGTGTGGCGGAGGCCGTCGGCGGTGCGGTGGTTGCCGGTGTGCGCCGTGAAGCCGCGCGCGTCGAGCTCCACGGGGTCGATGTCGGTGAACTCGACCAGAAGGCCGCCGGTGCGGCGGTCGCTTGACCCTGCACCGCGGTGCAGGGTGCACCTTTGCCGGCATGACACACCCGCCACGTCCAAACCGCCGCCCGTGGACCGACCCCGTCCGGATCGGCGCCTTGTACGACCTCGCCGTCGCGCCCGTGTTCGCGACCCCCTGGACCGCCCGGCTCGCCATCGACGGGTTCCGCGCCTTGCACACCGCCCTCGACCTGCCGGGACGCGCCCCCGGCGAGTTCGGGCCGGAGCACCTGTTGTTCGTCACGTTCTTCGGCGTCCTGGTGACGATGTGGGCGGTGGTGCGCCTGGTGCGTGGCAATGTCGTGACCGCCGTCGCCGACACCGCTGGACGGGCGGCCTTCGCCTTGCTGATGATGTATGCCCTGGCCACCGGCGCGACGCCCGTGCTGGTGGTCTTCCTCGTGGTCGAGATCGGCTTCCTGCTCGCGCAGGGGTGGCAGCTGATCCGGGCACGGCGAGCAAGCGCCCTCCACCCCCGGGAGACCGTGACTTCATGACACCGACCGATGCCGCCCGCGCTGCCGGCGTGCCGTTGAGCACTCTGCGCTACTACGAGCGGCGTGGGTTCCTCTCCCCCGAGCGGGACCCACGCTCCGGCTACCGCCGCTACTCGGCGGACGACATCCGCCGCGTCCGCTTTGTGCAGAGGGCGCACCAGCTGGGGTTCGGTATGGGGGACGTCGAGGCCTTCCTGGCGCTTTCGGAGGAGGGCCTCGTCCCGTCCTCGCGCCTGCGCACCGTCGTCGACGCCAAGCTCGCGGACCTCGACGCACGCATCGTCGACCTCGCGCGGATGCGTGCGGCCCTCGCGGCACTGGCCGACGGTGCCACAGACGGCGGCTGCGCATGCCCCGTCGAGGCGGCGCTGACCGGGGCGGGACCCGGGGCCGGGGCTGCCCCGACCGGTGATCACGGCGTGCTGCGGTGATGGTCAGGGTTGTGGCGGGCGTGGTGGAGGTGGCGGGCTGGGCGGCCTGCGGCCCCGGAGTCACACGGTCAGCAACTGTTGGCGAGGCCCGATGGCGCGCTTGCCCACCGCGCGCAGGGCCGCCCAGATCGTGGCCTGGTTGACCGTGACGACGGGCTTGCCGAACTCCTCCTCCAACGGGGCGATGAGGTCGTAGGTCGGCAGCGCCGTGCAGCTGATGAACACGGCGTCGGCCCGCGGGTGGACACCGGCCCGGACCGCCGCGGTCACCTGCTCGTAGGACACGTCGTAGATCTCGTGGACGGAGCCCAGGCCGAGGTCGGTGAGGGACAGCACCTCCAGTCCCTCACCCGTCAGGTATTCGCCCAACCGCCTGCCCACAGGCGGCTCGTAGGGGTGCACCACGGCGATGCGCCGCGCCTCCAACGCGCGCAGAGCCGCCACCACCGACCCGGCCGAGGTCAGCGCCTGCGGGGCACCTGCGGTGCGCATCGCCTTGCGAAGTGCCCGTTCGCCGGCGGCTCCCCCGACAAAACTGCACGCCGTGCAAAGGTAGGTGACGACCTGGGAGCCGATTGCGCAGACCTCACGGGTGGGCCGGTCCACGCACCCGGGGCGGTTGAGGGACGAGACCAGTTCGAGGTTGTCGGAGAACGTCACAGGGTCGGTGCGCGCGATGAACAGCGACGCCGTCTCCGGCGCCCAGCGCCAGATCTCCCGGTCCCGGTCGAAGTCGAACGAAGCAACCACCCCCACCCTGGACCGGGGGTGCGAAACGTGCGCACCCTGCGCGTTGTTCGGGTCTGTCGCATCCGACATGTCACTCCCACACGTTGTGCTGCTGATCCACTCGCAGTAGGGCGGCGGGCCGGAGAGGAGCGCCGGTCCACCGTCCTGTCCACTGCGCGGCCCTCGAAGCGGTCGCCCGGCTGCTGCGCGCTTGCCACGACGCAATCGTCGGATCCCTTCCGCTTCCGGCCCGTACCACCCTGGCGAGGGCCGCATGACGTACCACTGCCCGGCGGGAGCGAGCACCCGCCGAGTCTTCCGCGGCCGATGGTTTCGCTGCCGTCCCTTTACGTGGACGCTTCGCCGGGCAGTGGAACGCTTCCAGCTTCAGCCATACCGCCGCCGCGCGGAGGGTCAAGCGCGCGATGAGCAACCCTTGACTGAAGGTTGACCGCTTGGGTGGCGAGCCCTTGACGGGATGCGAACTACGTTCCCTGCATGCCTCTACGAACCCCGGCCCTGCCCGTGCTCCCGTACCGCAAGCCGACCCGGGGCCGGGACTACTGGGTGCTGGACGACGTACTGCCGGACCCGGACGTCGTGCGGGAACGTTGTCTGGCCAGGAGCGACTGGACCGAGGGCTACCCCCACAAGCCCGAGAGCTGGCCGGGCCTGCGCACCATGCCGGCGCTCGAACCCGGCGAACTGGCCCATGTCGAGAAGCTGGTGAGAAGGACGACCGGCACCGCGCAGATCTGGGCCGAACGCCCCGCGGGCGGCGGTACGTTCAACCACAACTGCGTCCAGGTCGTCGGCGAGGGCGAGTGTGAGCCCCGCCCCCACACCGATTCCCGCAACCTCTGCCGGTACGCGGCCGTGCTCTACCTCAACCCCCTGGTTCCCAAGGACTGCGGAACCAGCTTCTACCGGCAGAGCCTGCCGGGCGGCACCCTCGGCGGCAACCAGGTGGCTCCGCCGCACAACAACCTGGTCGACGCCCTCGGCACCCGCTTCGTCACGCCGGACTCCTTCACCGAGGACGTCCGCATCCCGCACCGCGCCAACCGCTTGCTGCTCTACTCCGCCAACCTGATCCACACGGCGACCCGTTACTGGGGCACCACCCTGCAGGAGAAACGGATGACGGCGGTCTTCTTCTGGATGGCCTGACGCACCCAGAGGGCGCACCCTTGGCCGCCCGAAGGCCCATCCGAGAGGCAAAGATGCCATGGGGCTGTCCCCCCCCGGATCGGGATGGGCAGCCCACCGGATTCACAGCAAGTAGCCCATTGTGGCGGTATTCACAGCAACCGAACGGACGACGATTCCCCGAATGCCAGGTGCGTGAACAGCATGCGTCCCGGGGGCGGCGGACCGACTGCGGCAGCGGGGTCTGTGGCCGCCGCCCGGGGCTCAGGCGACCATGATCCTTCAGCCGTCGGACTGGTCCCCGGCGACCTCATCCAGGAGGTGAGGCCCGTTGTTGCGCACGTTGTTCACAGCGGTGGACACCGCCCGGGCGCCCAGGTGTCCTGCGGCCGGAGCCGTCAGCAGGGCGCGCAGTTCACCGGCGTCGTGGTGGGCGGGGTCGAGCCAGGCGCTCCAGTCGGCGGGGGCGATGGCCAGCGGCATGCGGGGGTGGACGCGTCCGGCGGCGTCGGTGGCATCGGTGGTGATGATCGTGCAGGTGGTCCACCACGCACCCGGTGCATCGTCGTCGGAGACGTCGGGCTCGCGCCAGAACTCGTAGAGGCCGGCGAGTGCCATGGCCTGGCCGTCCTCGGGACTGATGAAGTACGGCTGCTTGCGGGCCTTGGCCGTCCCGGTCGCGGCGATCGCCTGCCATTCGTAGAAGCCGTCCGCCGGCAGCAGGCACCTGCGCTTGGCGAAGGCGCGACGGTAGGCCGGCTTCTCCGCGACCGTCTCCACCCGGGCGTTGATCATCTTCGCGCCGACGCTCAGGCTCTTCGCCCACGACGGCACCAGCCCCCAGCGCAGCGGCCGCAGCTGCCGGGTGACCTCGCCGGTGTCGTGCTCGACACGCTCCAGCACCGACCACACACCATCGGTGGGAGCCACGTTCCAGCTCGGGTCGAGAACCTGGTCAGGGTCCCAGCGCGTGACGTCGAACAGGTCGACCAGATCCTGAGGACGGCGGGTGGAGACGTATCGACCGCACATGCCCCCACCCTGCCACGCGCCGGCCGCCGGCCGGCACCCGTGCCCCTGCCTGTGCCGTACAAAAGCGCCCCCAGCCCGCTGGCTCCTCAGCCGGCCGGGCCACAACTACGTCACGGGTGCCCGCTGACCAGCCAGTGCAGAGCGTGACGGCGGCCGGCCGGCCGTGAGGTCGGCGGGCCGCCAGGGTGTCTATGCGGTCAGCTGCAATCCTGCGAGGACGAGGCACCTGCCCCACATGACGACCCGCGGCGGCACAGGAGACCGTCCGCCGCCACGGGCCATGACCAGCGGCACGGCGGACAGCAACGCCATCAGCGCGAAGATGACGGAGACGAAGAAGGCCACGCCCCCGTCCCACGACCGGTAGTGGGCAAAGGTATGGGTCATCGATCCCGGAGCGTGCGCCCCCGTCGGGTCTGTCTTCGGGCAGAGAGGCCGTGGTCCCGGAGGGCGAGGTGGCCGCGGCGGTTCTGCCTTTGGGCAGGCGGTGCTTTCCCGACCTGAGAGCGATGAATCGGGGGGTGTACCGCGGCCACGATGGTCGAGAACGTGGACCTCTTCCAGGAGTCGCCATGCCGCACCCCGCCACCGCTGCCACCCGCCTCCTGCGGCGTCGCTGCCCGCGTGAGGGGGCCGACGACGGTCTACGGCGAGAGCGAGACCCGCGTCGCCGCCCTCGACTCGGTGGCTGTGGAATTCGGGCGCGGCCGGTTCACCGCGTGGGTCGGGCCGCACCCGCCGAGCCTCCTTCCGGCAAGGACAAGAAGGAGGGTTTCCGAGGCGTTTCTGCGAACAGCTCGCACCACCCGGTGGGGGAACCACAGCAATGCGGGTGTGCTCAACACCTGCAGAAAGTAGGGGAGATATCACCATGACGAATCCATTGTCCGCCCCGCGCAGGACGTCCCCCCGAGGGGTCAGAGGTGCCACGGCGCTGGCTGCGGCTCTGTTGGTGGCGGCGCCCCTGGTGGGCACTGCATCACCGGCCGCGGCTGCTGACGGCCAGAATGCGCCGACCATCGACAAGGAAAAGGTGTACGAGTCCGACGCGGACATCGACAAGGCGTTGGAACAGTGGGCACCCGTCGAGCCCGCGGAAAGCGTGATGGGCTATCCGAAGGGCGTCGACCGGGATAATCCCGTCAGCCTGCCGGACGTGATGTCCAAGTACGAGCCCACGAAGGCGCTTGCGGATGCCAAGGCGGCGGCGAAGAAGTTCGCGGAGAACAAAGATACCTCCAAGTGGGTTGGGGAGTCCGCCAAGCAGCTGGCGGATTCGACCATCACTGATCCCGAGACCAGCCAGAACACCAATGACGACAACATCGCGACGGCCATGAGCGAAAAGAACCCCGCCTCGTCGTACTGCGACGGGCGTCACCCCGACGGTTCGCAGAATTCCGCCGGAACAAATCCGTGTGTCTTCGCCGGCATTCTCGACGACAGGCCCGGCTCCAAATACCCGAAGCTGGGAACCGGTGGTGGCATAGCGGGCGGGGGAAAGAAGATCTACACGGTCTCGGGGCAGGTCACCGACGAGAAGAGCTCGACCTCGGGCTGGTCGGTGGGCGGCAAGTTCACGCCCAAGGTCACCAGCACTCCGGCCAATGGGGGCGCGGGGGGAGAGATCGGCGGTGAGGTCGGTTTCACCTACAGCTACTCCTCCACCACCCTCAACCGGGTAACGGGCACGCAGGAGGACAAGTTGGAGACGGAGTTCCCGTCTGACAAGAAGGGGAGCCTGCAAGGCCGGCGCGACGGTGCCTACTACATCGGCTACCTCTTCGTCGACTATCAGGCGGTTCCCGGGGCTCCCGGTACTGGTCCGGAGAAGGAGCACATCAAGGCCATCCCCGCCCGGGTCTACGTCCAGTCCCCCAAGACCAGCACTCCGGTCACCTACTTCAAGTACCAGGAGTCCGCACCGAAGTAACCCCGGACCGGCGCCCCTCGCCCGGCGGTTGGCCGCCTGTGCCCCTGCGGCACACGGATGCTGCCGGGCAACCCGGACGCGAGGTACGGCCCTTCCTGACACGCTCTCCACGGCCCCTCACCGCGCCGTGGAGTGCGCATGCGGGCCCCGTGACAGCACCCGTCACAGGGCCCGCAACCGCAAACCGCACCTGTCCTGCGACCGGTGCGATCGTCGCCGGTCCCGCGGACGCCGCAAGCGAATCATCCTGCTGAACACGGCGAAGGGGGTGGCCGCCGCCGTAGCTGACGGCGCTGCCGGCACCTCAGCGCGAGCGGGATGATCCTCGCCTGACCAGGGCCAAGTGGCCTGCGGGGACTGCTCCTCGTGCGTGCGGGAGGTCAATGCCGAGAACGCCGTCGGCTCGGCGCTAGAGGAACTGCTCGGATACCGGCCGGACGTGCTGAAGTGGAGAATCCGGAAGCGATCGCCCTTTCGGGTGACCTCGCACTCGGAGTGTTGCCTTCGCCGTCACCGGAATGGGTTGCGTCCGATTCCGGTGGCCGCCCATCCTCTCCGGGGGGGAAAGGCGTCCTGCCCTTGTCGGAGCCTCGTCATGACGAGTCGTCCGAGCGCGCTCCTTCGTTGAGGCATGCAGGTAACAGCCGTGTCGGCGCCCCAGCGTGCGCCAAATGGTGCGGCAGGCCCGCGAGCTGGTCTGGAGCCGTCATGCATGCTGTCCGTCCTGTTCGCCCCGCGCACCTCACCGGCCCGCGCCACACGGTCGGGAGGGCGCGCCCGCTCCCGTCCCGGCCCGTCCCGCCTCCCTTGGTGCGGTGCCCCGCGGGAGCCGTCGATGCGGTCATCGGAAGCATGACGCGAGCGAGGGCGGTCTCATGCTGATACCGGAGCGCCCGAATCGGCCCTTTCTGATCACCGACCGGGACGGGAACTGCATCGCCGTCATCGACCCGGCCTCCCACAAGGTCGTGCCCCTCTTGAGCGCCCCGGTCCCGCTCGTGGCGCGGGAGGCAGGGGACGACCTGGTGCTCCGCACCACAGCGGCCCGCGCCGACCTGCCGAGAGCGCTCGACAGCGGCATGCTGCTGCACGCCCTGCCCGGCGCACTGTCGCGCGCAACCGGCACACCGGGGCTGTTACGGCGGACCGACCTCGCCGGGCGGGCCGACGTGCCCGGACTGCCCAGACCGTCGGCAAGGCCGCCACGACCACCGCCGTGGTGTCCACGCCGAACCCCTCGACGACGGGCGACCCGGTGACCCTCACCGCGACGGTCTCCACGACGGCCCCCGGAGCGGGCACCCCCAACGGGATCATCACCCTCGCCATCGCCGGGCGCACCCCTCAGACCGTCCCCCTGGTCAACGGCCAGGCCAGTGCGGTGTTCAACCCCCTCGCGAAGGGAACCCACCTCGTCACCGGCAACTACAACGGCGAGGTGAGCTTCGCTCCGTCCAGCGGGACCACCATCCAGGTGGTCACCAACTGAGGCACCACAGACGGCCGTCGGCCAGGTGGTCCGTGCCATGTGGTGTCCGTGCCATGTGGTGTCCCAGCCACGTCGCCGACGGCCGTTCTACGGTCGTGATCTGAGACGGCTCAGTCAGGGGCGACTGCGTGGCGGAGCCACGACATGGAACCCGCCCGGCGGCCGCGCGGCGCCGTCGATCAGGACAGCCGACGAGGCGAGCCGCACGATGTCGTCGGCCGGTTACTCGAACCGCGCGGGGTCGCCTGCTCCTCGGCGTACGATCTCGGCGCCGTCGCCGGAGAAGTCGATGACCGTGGTCGGCTCGGTGCCGCAGTCGCCCGAGTCGATCACCGCGTCCACCACATGGTCAAGCCGTTCCTTGATCTCCCACCCCTGCGTCATCGGCTCCTCCTCGTCGGGCAGCAGCAGGGTGCTGGAGAGCAGCGGCTCACCGAGTTCGGCGAGCAGGGCCTGGGTGACGACATGGTCCGGGATCCGGACTCCGACGGTCTTCTTCTTCGGGTGCAGCAGCTGGCGCGGCACCTCCTTCGTCGCGGGGAGGATGAAGGTGTAACTGCCGGGCGTCGCCGCCTTGACCGCGCGGAAGACGTCATTGTCGACGTGCACGAACTGACCCAGCTGCGCGAAGTTCTGGCACACCAGGGTGAAGTGGTGGCGGTCGTCGAGGTTCCGGATCGACCGGATCCGGTCGATGCCGTTGCGGCTGCCCAGCTGGCATCCCAGTGCGAAACAGGAGTCCGTCGGGTACGCGATGAGCGCGCCGGAGCGGATGCTGTCGGCCACCGTGCTGATGGTGCGTCGCTGAGGATTCTCGGGGTGCACGTCGAAGTATTTCGCCATCCGTCGAGCCTACGGGATCAGGCCACTCGTGCCACGCGGCAGAGCGGTGGGCCCGGCCGGCACCTCGCGGCGTCGGCCGGGCCCACCGGTCCGAAGACGGGCGGCCGGGGGCTGCGGGGTTACGGCGCCATCTCGTACGCCCCGGCCAGTGCCTCGACGCGCTCCCAGACCCGCGCCGATCGGGCGTCGTCGACGACCGGGCGCCGGACCGCGCCGAGTGCCCAGCGCTGCTGATCCGCGGTGGCCGAATCCTTGCCGTGCAGCTCGACGGCGTGTGCGGAGAAGTCGCGTACGAGGACGGCGAAGAGTTCGTCGAGCACCTCGGCGTCGAGGCCGGTCAGACGCGCCTGTTCCAGGATCAGCTGGCCGTGCACGACCAGCGCGAACAGCTGGCCGACGGCGAGCAGCAGATCGAGGTCGCGGCTCTGCTCCTCGCCGGGCGCTGCGGTGGTGACGAACTCGCACAGGGCGTCCGCCTGCTCCCGGAAGCGGCCGACGTTGGGCACCTCGGCGTAGGCGTCGTAGGCGGCGCGCCAGTCATGGAAGCGGATGGCGCCCAGGCCGCGGGCCGGGCCCTGCCGGAAGAGGAACGCGTCGTCCGCCGCGTCGAGGCGGGTCGGCACCGCCTCGTAGTCGGCCGCGTTCAGCAGGTGGTTGCCCATGAACTTGAGGATCAGGGCGAGGTTGACGTGGACCGTGCCCTCCAGCTTCGGCAGGCCGCGGATCTCGGTGGCGGCCTGGGCGAAGTAGGTGTCCTTCTCGAAGCCCTTGGCCGCGATGACGTCCCACATCAGGTCGATGACCTTCTCGCCCTCGGTGGTCACCTTCATCTTCGTCATCGGGTTGAACAGCAGATAGCGGCGGTCGTCGGGCCCGGCGGAGCGGAAGTAGTCGACGGCGCGGTCGCTGAACAGCTTCATCCCGACGAGGCGGACGTAGGCGTCGGTCAGCTCGCGGCGCACGTGCGGGAAGGCGGTGACGGGGCGGCCGTAGAGGATGCGGTTCTGCGCATGATTGACGGCCTCGTACATCGCGTGCTCGCAGATGCCGATGGAGGCGGTGCAGAGGTTGAACTTGCCGACGTTGACGGTGTTGAGGGCGGCGTCGAAGGCGGCGCGGCCGGTGTGCAGTACGTCGTCCGGGCCGACCGGGTAGTCGTCGAGGCGGAATTCGCTGACGTACTTGGAGGAGTCGACGACGTTCTTCACGAGGTGGTACGCGGGGTGGCGACTGTCGGCGGCGAAGAAGACATAGCCGTCCGGGCCCTCGATGTCGGTGCGGCGGCCGAAGACGGAGACGAGTCCGGCGGCGTTGCCGTTGCCGATGTAGTACTTGGAGCCGCTCGCGCGGAAGCCGCCGTCACCGTCGGGCTCCAGCAGCATGTCGGTGGAGTAGATGTCGGCGCCGTGGGCCTTCTCGGACAGGCCGAAGGCGAACACCTCGCCCTGGGCCAGGAGTTCGGCCGCGCGGGTACGCGCAGCGGTGTTGTCGCTCTGCCAGACCGGGCCGAGCCCGAGGATGGTGACCTGCCAGGCGTACCAGTAGTCGAGCCCGTAGAAGCCGAATATCTCGTTGAGGGCGGCGATCCGGGCGGTGTCCCAGCGCTTGTCCTGCTGCCCGTCGGCGGCGGAGGCCGGGGTGAGGAAGGTCGCGAACAGCCCTTCCTTGGCGGAGAACGCGAGGAAGTCCGCCAGCCAGGCGCGGGAGCGGTAGTCCTCGATCAGCTTGCGCTTGCCGCGGTCCTCGAACCAGTCGACGGTGGCGCGCAGCAGCCTGCGGGTCTCGGGATCGAAGTGCGCCGGGTCGTAGGTGCGCGGGTTGAACAGCAGCTGGTCGGCCATGGATGTTCGCCTTTCCGGCTCGGGGTTGGGGGATGGGGCGGGAAAGCTTCGGATGCGTGCCGGTGAACGGTTCGGTGGATGCCGGGTGGAGGCTCGCGGGCGCCGGTTCAGCGCTCGGGGCCGAGTCTGCGGAGGGTGGCGAGCACGTCGTCGAGCCAGGCGAGGGTCATCCGCTCATACGCGATGCCGCCGCGCAGCACGACATGCTGGAGCTCTTGACCGGCGTCGGGCGTTGCGGGGGCCTCGGGTCCGGTGAAGTCCCGCCGCTCCCCCGCGAGATAGTGCGCGAGCCGGTCGGTGTGCGCCTGGTGGTGCCGCTCGACCTCGCGGATCAGCGCGGCCGGGTCGTCGAAGGCCGCGCCGCGGATCTTCACGGCGAGGTCGTGCCGGACGCTCTCGGGTTCGATCGGCTCGTGCAGCCACCGGGAGAGCGCGTCCCGGCCCGCGGCGGCGACGGAGTACTCCTTCTTGTCCGGCCGGGCCTGCTGCGGCACCTCGCGGACATCGATCCAGCCGTCGCTCTCCATACGTTTGAGGACGCGGTAGATCTGCTGGTGGGTAGCGGTCCAGAAGTATCCGATGGACCGCTCGAACCGCCGGGCCAGCTCATAGCCGGAGCCCGGCTTCTCCAGCAGGGAGACAAGGATCGCGTGGTCGAGCGCCATGCCCCGATCCTTCTATGCAACTCGTTGCATAGACAAGTGGGCACCGCCCGGGTGAGACACGGCTCACCCCGTGAGCCGGTCCGCGCCCGGCGGCGAGGAGCGCAGGGGCCTGCCCCGGCCGGCCTACGTGGACCCGGCCGTCTCCGTACCGCAGCGCGGCCGCCCCGCATGGCAACGCCTTCGGAAGCGGCAGGCCGACGGGCATCGCCGCGCCGGTCCTGACCTCATGAGATACCGAAGTAGGTCTTGATCCCGCCGAGCATGAGCTGGATGCCGATCGTGGCGACGAAGAGGCCGCCGAACCGCGTCATGAGGGCTGTGCTCTGGGGAGACAGGTTCACCTTGTTGGCCAGGAACAGATGCCCCACCGGTATCAGCGCCACGGTGATGCCCACCGCGATGAGCGCCGCGATCGGGCCGGACCAGCCACTGCCCGCCGAGGAAATCGTGATGACCGCGGTGATGGCGCCCGGCCCCGCCATGAAGGGAATGGCATAAGGCACCACGATCGAGTCCTCGGCCGATTTCGGCTCGGGCTCCTCGTGCGCCCGGGCACCGCCCTGAGCACGCGAGGGGTCACCGGCGAACAGCATCTCGAAGCCCATCAGGGCGAGCACCAGACCACCGGCGAGCCCGAAGGCCCCCAGGTTGATGCCGACCAGATCGAGCAACTCCTTGCCCACCAGGGCCGACACGCCCAGCGTGATCGCGATCGTCACCATGATCCGGCCGACGTACTCCCGTCGCCGCTCAGGCTCGTTCTCGGTGAGCAGGCGGAAGAAGACGCCGCGGATGAAGGGATCGACCAGCAAGATCATCGAGATCGTTGCCTGGATGGTGAGGTCAACTGTGCTCATGGCGTCTCCCGCAGAGTGCGGAGCAGCCGTCTCCGTCTGCACCGCGGCTGCGGTGCGTGCCGTCCTCCTCATCGTCCCGCCGACGGCGCCGCCTCGCTACCTGACCACGGCAGCGTGGGCCTCCGGTTGCCGGCGGCAGGCCGATCGGGCCCACGGCACGCGGCGGCCCGCCGGCGGAGTGCGCCGACGGGCCTCGGGGAGTCGGTCAGCAGTTCACGCTGAGGACGTGGATCCCGGACACCAGCGTGCCTTCGAGCTTGTAACAGTGGTTCTTGTCGGCCTCGTTGAGGTAGAGGGGTTGTGAGCCCCCCGACCAGTAAACGGTGACCACTGCCCCGGTCGCTTCCGCGGGAAAGTACCCTCTCCAGCTGGTCCCGATCGGCCTGTCGTGCTGGCAGTAGTTCTTGCTCTCTATGCCGGCCGGGCCCTTCCACTCGTAGCAGGTGTCGATGAGGGACCCCGCATTGTGCTCGAACGAGATGTAGTTGTCCGAGGCGGCAGCGGCGGACGGCGCGGACAGCACCGCGCCGGCCAGGGCGAGGCCCAGGGCCGCAGCACCGTATGTCAGGGAACGCTTTCTGCTTCGCATGCTGGAGTGCACCTCTCGCTTTGCTGGTCCGGACATGCTCTAGCAGTCCTTTTCGGTGATCTTCGGGTCGAAGGTGTAGCCGCTCAGCGCATAGCAATGACCCCGGCTCAGGTCCGTGATCTGCGGGGACACATTGCCGCCCCCGATTTGCGCCGCCACCGTCACCTCGACCTTGACGCCTTGGGCGTCACCGGGGATTTCCACCCGCCAGTCCGTACCCTTGGGCTTCGCGTAATCGCAGGAGTCCGGGGTCGCCGAGGACTTCCAGTGGTAGCAGGTGTCGACCAGGAACCAGCCGTTGTTGGTGAATCCGATGTAATTGCCCGAGCCCGCGGCGGCGGCGGACGGTGCCGTCATCGCCACGCCGGCCAGCGCGAGTCCCAGGGCGGCAGCGCCATAGGCCGCCGACTTCTTGATTTTCCGCACAGGATGATCCTTCGTGGAGGGTTCGCGAGGGGGACCGGCGCTCAGCGCCCGTTCTTCAGGGTGGCGTTGCAGGCGACCACGTCGGTGTCCGCCCGTGCCGTCACGTTCAGCGGAATTTCGGTGCGCAGCCCGCTGATCTTCGCGCCGCCGAACTCGCCGCCCTGGATGGTCACATCCGAGACGCGCTGTTCCATGTCATGGCCCATCATCAGCATCCCCTTCTGCCCGGGCTTGATGGTGATCCTGATGTCGCCGCTCTTCGTCTCGGCGTTGGTCTGGCTGTACTGCGCGCTGGCGCCGACCCCCAGCTTGTCCTTGACCAGGGTGATATCGACGCTGGCGCCGACGTTCCATCCCCACGTGAAGGTCTTGCTTCCGCTGAGCGTCTGGTTTATTTCCGCGCCCCCTCCGCCGCAATTCTGAATCGGACCGACGTCCATGCCGGCGTTGTCCACGTCGAACCACTTCGTCACCTGGTTGCTTTCCAGGGTCGTCGCGGCGCATGACACCTTGCTGTCATTGCACTGTTCCAGTGCACGCTTGACTTCGTCCGCGGAATCCACCTTGTAGCCGTTGTCATACGTGACGGAGGGGCTTCCTTGCTCCACCCACTTGTCGGAGTGGCCATTGACGTCGGTGGCCTGCGCGGCCGATGCCATGGGCGCCGCCATGGCAAGCGCGAGGGTGACGGCACCGAGGACGAGCCCCGTACGGGATGCGGATGTGGAGATCAACGTATTCCTCACTCTGATGCTGATGGAACCCGATGCGGCGGAGAGCGCGACGGCGGCGCTTCCCACGGTGTCTGCCGTCAGCAGCCCGTTTCCTGGAGCTTCGGCCGGTCGGCGAGACCGGTGATCTCGAAGCAGTGATTCCTGTTCGCGTCGCTCACCGCGGCGGTGTCCACCGTGTCGTAGGTGACCACGCTGGTACTGAGGTCGATCTTCACGCCGGTCGCGTCCGCCGGGAAATATGCTTTCCAAGTGTCGTTCACCGGCCGGACGTTGTGGCAGTAGTTCTTGCTCTCGGCGCCGTTCCACTTGTAGCAGGTGTTGGCGAGAATACCGGCGTGGTTGGTTATCTGAATGTAGTTGTCGGATCCCGCATAAGCCGCGGGGGCGGAAAGCACGGTCGAGAAGCACGCGGCACCCGCCGCGAGGAGACCGAATACGGCCCGATGGTTGACCTTCACGATGGCTACTTCCTCTTGCACTGTCTTCTGCCGCCGGGGGAATGCGGCATTGTCGGGTCCGAGTAAGTCATGGGCGAACCGCCGAATCAATTGGTTCCGGCTAAGACTTCGGTACCCGGAGAAAGACCCTCCGAGGAACCACGAGGAAGCCCGTGAGAAACCGGGAACCACGGCTTCGGACCACGAGGCCCCACGGCTCCGGAGCGCGGCGGACCACGGGAGCGGGGGACGCCCACGGACCTACCGAAAGCCCCGCATCCGAAGGTGAGGGGCTTTCCGGGGCGTTGGGGCGATGGGCCGAGGCCACGGGCGTCCGGGCACGGCCGGAGGGACGCGGCCCGCACGCCGGGCCGAGTGGTGGCCTCACGCCCCACGGGCAGCCCCGGCGCCGGCAGCCCGGCAACCCGGCAGTCCGGCAGCCCGGCCAGCCAATTGCACCACCGGCCATAGGGCGTTCAAGCGTTCAAGATCTCCCAGGAACGGGGCAGACCAGAAGCCGGATTCGGGATATCCTGAATCCGGCTTCTGGCATTATGCGCCGCAAACAGGGGGGCAAGATGTGGTCAGGCAGGCAGGCCGATTACTTCGAACAAACCGGGCAGGCGATCGCCGAGGAGATACAGCGAAACCGCTCCAGACAGCGCGCCAAGGCCGTCAAGTACAGCAGAGAGCAAGCAGAACAGAGCCGCAAGATCGCCCATGAGACCGAGGCCGTCGAGCTGGAACGCCTCGCGGTCCTCGGGCAGATCCCCCAGGCCGAATACAAGGCCCGTATGGCCTCCCTGGCGGAAATCACCGACGCCGGATCCGGCCGATAGAACCCGGACCCACCGTGGCCCCTGTAACCGAAGGTGCGGGAGCACCAGGCTCCATCAACGAGACACGCTCCAGGGGTCGGCGGGACCGCTCCCCCTGCGCACCCTGTCCGCTTGGGCCAGTGCGGCCGCCAGGTGCGGGCGGCCGGTGATGCCGAGCTTGCGGTAGGCGCCCGTGAGGTGGGTTTCCACGGTCCGCAGCGAGACGACCAGCAGTTCGGCGATCTGCTTGTTGCTGTATCCCTGGGCTGCCAGCGTGCCGACGCGTTCCTCCCCCGCGGTCAGCGCCCCGACTCCCGGCCCACTGGATCTGCCTACTCGCCCGCCGGCGAGGTGCAACCGCTCCCCCAGGCGCGTGGCGAGCGCCGTGGCGCCACTGCCCACGGCAAGGTCCAGGCCGTGGCGCAGTGCCGTGCGGGCGCCGCGTCTGTCGTCCTGCTGCAGCAACGCGGCCCCGAAGTCATGGAAAGCGCGGGCGAGTTCGAGGCGTGCCGGACTCGGCGTGAGTACGCTCACGGCTTCGGCCAGCATGTCCAGCCCCTGGCGGCCGCGCGTCACCCTTCCCGCCACGCGCAGCGCCACCCCGAGGGTCCGTGGGATCTGGCAGCGGCGGGCGAGATCGAGCTCCTGCTCGACCAGTGCATGGGCCGGCTTGGCCTCCCCCAGGGCGAGATGGGCGGCCGCGGCGCGGGAGCGCCACGGAGACATCGCGGGGCTGGCCGTCCCGGCGGCATCACAGTGGTGACCGCACTCGCGCAGCAGGGAGAGCCCCGCACGCGGCTGGCCCTGGGCGATCCGCAGTGCTGCCAGGCTCATGAGGAAGCGGGGCCGTTCCCAGGCCACTTCCGCCTGCCCGGCCACGGAATGTGTGCCGGCGACCCGCTCGGCCGCCTCGGTCCGGCCCTGGGCGAGAAGGGCGTCGATCCGGATGGTGTCCAGGGTCAGTGCGTACGGGATCCTCCCGGTGGAGGAGGCCTGGTCCGCGGCGGTCTGAGCGGTGCCGAGGGCTTCGGTGACATTCCCTCGGCGCAGCGCCAGCCCTGCTTGGTAGAGCATCAGGGAGGAGACGAGCAGTTCCATGCCCCGGCCCGAGATCTCCCGGGTCAGATGGCGGTTGAGCTGGTCGGCCGTATCGAGTTCGTCGAGGTACAGCAGTGTCTGGGCGACGAAGTAGTGCAGCGGGAACAGGTCATGGGAGAACGCCGGCAGATTGACGGACGCGCGCTCGATGAGACCGGCGACGTACGGGGCGGGCAGGGCGGCTCGCAGGGCGCGGAAGGCCCGGATCGCGAGCAGTTGGCGTTCGCCCGCGGTGCGGTCGGCCAGGTCGTCGTCCGTGCCGGGGGACGGCGCCGGGGCCGGCCTGCCGGCGGACGGCCGCTCGAACTCCATCCACGAGCGCAGCGCACTCATCCGCAGCGTCAGTTCGCGGTCGGCGGCCCCGGAGTCCGCCGTGCGCCGGTCGCACAGCGCCGCGATCTTCCGGTCCACGCTCGACAGGTCCGTACGGGAGCCGCGGGAGAGGAGCAGCGAATAGGCCAGCACCCCCAGGGCGTCGCTGCGGGCCGTTTCGTCGGTCAGCTCCTCGAGCGCGCTGGTGACACAGGAGATGGCCAGCGCGGCATCGTAATGGCTGGCCGCGGTGCCCAGTTCCAGGAGCACGCGGGCGCGCTCGGCGCCGTCCAGCGGCTGGTTCAACGCGGAGCGCAGACAGGTCACGGCGGTTTCCGGTGCGCCGCGGTGTAATGCCTGCGTGGCGGCTCTGCGCAGCACCGGCAGGACCCAGGAGCCGTGCACCGGACCGGCGGCCAGCAGATGGGCCGCGACTTCCTCGTCGGGACGTCCGTTGAGGCAGGACACCTGGGCCGCCCGCGCATGGCCGGCACCGAGTTCCTCGGGTGACAGCATGCCGAGCACCGTGTCGCGGACGACCAGATGGGTGAAGCGGAGGTCGCCGTCCGCCCGCAGCAGCCCCAGGGACCGCAGGTCCTCGGCTGCGGAGAGCACCACGGCCCGCCCTGTCCCGCAGTACGCCGCGAGCAGTTCCGGTGGTTTGCGGTCGCCCAGGAAGGCCAGCGCCCGCGCCAGCTCCACGACCTCGCCGGACGCCTGGCAGAGCCGGTGGGAGATCTCCCCGCCGAGCGTCGACAGCATGACCGTGGGGATCCGGTCCCGGAACGGCGTCGTCGGCCGCACCCCGCTGCGCTGCGCCTGGTGGAGCAGGGCACGGACGAACAGCGGGTGCCCGCCCGTGGCAGCGTGACAGGCGGCGCAGAAGGCCTCGTCGGGCTCCTCCGCGCCCCAGAGCGACCGCACCAGCTGCCCCACGCCGCGCACGTCGAGCGGCTCCACGACGATGGTGTGGCAGTTCGCGGGACGGACGAGCTCGGCGAACAGCGGATCGAGCCTCTTGACCTCGGCGCTACGAGTGGTCACGGCGATCAGCACGGGGTGACTGTCCGCCCGTCCGACGAAATGCACCAGCCAGCGCAGTGACGGCTGGTCGATCCACTGCAGGGCGTCGACCGCCAGGAGCAGGGGTTGCCGGCGGGAGAGCCGGGAGACGAGGGCGTCGAGTTCCCGGAGCGTCGAGGCCGTCACATTGGCTGCCTCCGGCAGCGGATCCGTGGCGGCGTCGTCGTCCAGCGCCCGCAGCGTGGCCGCTGCGGAACCTTCCAGGAGACGTGCACGGTCGGTCTCGGAGACTGCCGCCAAAAGGGGCTTGAACAGCTGCCGCACCGCACCGAAGGCGAAGTCGCGCTCAAGAGGATGGCAGCGGGCCCGCAGCACCCGGAACTGCTCGTTCCGTTCCCACCAGGTACTCAGCAGGACGGACTTGCCGACCCCTGCCGACCCTTCGAGCTGTACGACACGGGACCGGCCGGACAGGACGTCGGCGGCCACGGCGTCGAGGGCGGCGAGCTCGCGTTCGCGCCCCACCAACGGCCAGTCGTCACCGCATGCATCACGGGAATGTCCGAACGTCACCAGTTGCTCAACTCTCATCTTGTGCATCTGGCCTTCGAGACGTGCCCATGACCACCACGGTTGCCTGAGCCGGGCAGCCGGATGCGGCTTGCGGCCGGGTCCGCGGTCGCGGGGAATCTCCGACGACGCCGGTCCCCACCGGATCTCACGGCCCGCCCTCGTGTGCAACCACCTCGCAACGTTGCAGGGAGTTAACTGGGGCACTGCCTCGGTGGCGGCTCGGTGACCATGTTCCGGCCCGTTCCGGTCCGGTTCACCGCCGTCCCGGGAGCGGCATCCGTTGTGGCCGGTCAGGAAAGGACGGCACGTGTACCGACAAGAGATGAACAACCCGCAGGTCAGCGGCACCGTGAAGAAGTCGGAGCGCTCCTGATGAGCGGCGGCGAGGAGCAGGAGACGGCCGCCGGGGACGCGGTTTCGGCGGGCGCTTCGCGGATCGCGCTGAGCGCGGCGGCGAGCGAACTGCTGCGCCTGCTGCGCGATCAGCACGGCCCGCTGATGTTCCACCAGTCCGGCGGCTGCTGTGACGGCAGCGCCCCCATGTGCTACCCGGCCGGGGAATTCCGTACGGGATCGTCGGATGTGCTGCTGGCCCGGCTGGCCGTGGAGGGTATGCCGGAACCGGTGGGGTTCTGGATGTCTGCGGACCAGTTCGAGCGCTGGCGGCACACGCATCTGACGGTGGACGTCGTACCGGGGCGGGGCAGTGGCTTCTCCCTGGAGGCGCCGGAGGGCGTCCGCTTTCTGATCCGCTCACGGCTGTTCACCGACCAGGAACGCGCAGTTCTCGGCGACTGAGGCCGGGAGAAGCCGGGGAATGAGAGACAGAGCGAGGCCCCACACACGGGGGAGAGCGTGGGGCCTCACCCTGTAAAACGGGCGGACGGCGCCGCAGGTTCCCGTTCGGTGAAAATTCCGCAAGAAAATCTTGTGCGCGGCGTGTAGGCCCCTCAGCCCGGCCGGCCCCATGCCATCGCTCAGGCCTCGTCCTGCACCAACCGCTCCAGCAACTCCTGGAAGTCCGCGTCCGCCACCACCCGCAGCCCCTCGCCGTCCAGCTGGCTCAGCGGGGTCATCACACCACGGCGCCACCAGAAGACCCGGGGGCTGATGGCACCCGCCGCGTCCTCGTGACCGGCCGCCGCGAACTGCGTCATGGCCTGCAACGCCGGGATGACCTGGGCATCGTGAATACGGTGGAACGCCAGCTGGTGGCGGAAGGGCAGGGCGACCAGCGCACCGTCCGAGGTGAGCTCGGTGCCCATCAGGCGCTGCACCAGTTCGTCCAGCACCAGCACCCGGCTCGCCGTGAAGAAGGAGTCGCCGAGCAGCACCTCGAACGCCGAGCCGTCACCGCGCCGCACGGTCTCATGCCCTTCGACCGGCAGGGCGCGCAGATTGTTCATCGCCCGGATCCGCAGCTCCGCCACGTCCCCGAGGTCGGTCAGGGAGTCCTCGCTCAGCATCTGCACCGCCTCGGGCAGATCGAGCGCGAGCACTTCCCGCAGCCCCGGCGCCGGCGCGCGGCCGTAGCGGAAGGAGTCGGAGGCGGGCAGCGTCTCCTGGGCGACCACGCGAGGGTAGAGACAGGCCCGGATCTCGTCCGCGCTGAGGATCTCCAGCGGCTGCGGGCCGTCCATCGTGCGGAGCACCTTGCCGACGTGATCCCGGATCAGCGCGGGCCAGCTGCGCTCGCCGCGCCGGTCGCGGTGGCACACCGCGGCGAGGTTGCCGAGGCCGAACTGCCGGCCCGCGGCGTCGGTGACCACGCCCGCATACGCGGTGACTTCGAGCCCCTGTTCCGCGAAGGCCTGCCGGACCTGCGATCTGAAGACGCCGCCTTCGCGCTCGGAGAAGAAGCTGAACTCCCCGTCGCGTGCCAGATCGCGGGGATCCCGCTTCGGTCCTCGGCGGAACAGGCCCATCTCTTCCTCCCGGCAGCGGCCACGAACAACGGCCTTGAATGGGCCGATCGTAACGGGTGCACCGCCGCCCTCGTCGCCCTGTCGCCTGCCGTTCACGGCGGTGACCGGCGCAGGGAGACGAGGTGGTGGGGCCGGAAGGACGAGGGAGGGAGGAGGGGGCGGGAGGAGGGGGCAGGAGGACGGATGGGCCAGGTGTGCTCCCGTCACCCACGTGCCGGGACAGCACACTCAGGGCCTGGCCGATGAATCAGGACCCAGGGCGTGTCTTTCGGATCCTCGCGGCCCGTGCTGATCCGAAAGACACCGCCTAGCCGCCGATGTTGACGTCGATGCAGGCGTAGAAGGCATTCGCCGTATCGGCGATGTTCCAGACCGCGAGGATCTTCTGCTTGCCCTTAATGGCACCGAAGTTGACGGTGTGGGAGACGGTCTCCGGTGGCTGGGCACCGCCGTCGTTGAACTCGGCGACCTTCGTCCCGCCTACGAAGTACTGCCAGGTACTGGTGGAATGACGTGCCGTCAGTTTCCAGCTGAAGGTCTGTGAGCTGCCGATCGGGGTGACCTTCCAGCCCTTGGCGTCATCGTCGAGTTCGGCGAACCGGCTGTTGCCGCCGCTGCAGTTGGTGAGCCCCTTGGGGCCCTCGACGCTCTGCGGCTCCCATTTGATCGGGCCGCAGTCGATGGCGCCCGCGGCGCACTGCGCCTGCCGGCTGGGCGGCGAGGACACATATCCGTGCGCGCTTGCCGGGCTGACCGGCATGGTGACGACGAGCAGCGGGGCGATTCCCGCACCGATGGCGAGGGCCAGCTTTCTTTTCTTGTGCATGTCAACCCTTTCGCGAAGGAAGCCGCCGCGCGAGAACGGCGGATCCAACGCCACGGCGGGCGCCGAACGTCCGCCCCGGGAAGCCTCGTTGAGTGGGGGGTGGAAGACGCGAGGGTGCACCAATTGGTCTAGACTTTACTCTCTGACCGCGTACGGTCAAGAGTCGTGAGCGCTCCGGCTCTCCCCTGCCGGCCGTTCTTCGGGGCCGGTACGGGCATGCTTCGTCGCCGCGGGAGGAGCGCCCCCGAGGCGACCGCGGTCAGTGGAGGTCAGTGGATCAGTCCTGGTCAAGACGGCTGCGGTCAGCGGGGCAACGGAGCGCCGACGGGTGCGCTGGACGCCCGTACGACCAGCCGCGGTGCGAGCCGGACCGTGCGCCGCGCTCCCGGCTCCCCCGCGGCCGGGCCCCGGCTCAGCAGACGGGCGGCCTCGGCGGCCAGTTCGCCGACCGGCTGGCGGACGGTGGTCAGCGCCGGGTCGGCGAGACCCGCGAGCGGGATGTCGTCAAAGCCGGTGACGGCGACCTCGCCCGGTACCTCCGCGCCCAGTTGCCGCAGACGTTGCAGGGCACCGGCGGCGATGAGGTCGTTGGCGCAGATCAGGGCGTCCGGGCGGGACGGCCAGACGCGGTCGACGGCGGCCCGCCCCCACTCCACCGAGAAGTCACCGAGTTCGATGCGTCCAGGGGCCGTGGGATCCAGCGCCCCGGCCCCCGCCTCGTAGGCCGCGCGCCGTTCGACCGCCGCCGACGCGGTCCCGGCCGCGCCGACGAAGCACGGGCGGCGGCGGCCGGTGGCAGCCAGATGATCGAGCACCAGCGCCATACCGGCCGCGTTGTCGACGGCGACGGAGTCGGCGACGCCGGGACCGCAGCCGCGGTCGAGCAGCACCAGCGGCACCCGGGCGGCCGCGCTTGCCACCGCCTCCCGGCTGCGCCGTTCGTCGACGGGTATCAGCAGCAGGGCGTCGACCTGCCGCCCCAGGAACGCGCCGATCCGGGCCGCCTCGGTCACCGGGTCGTCGTCGCAGTCGGCGAGGAGTACGGCCCGCCCCTCGGCGTGCAGGGCGTGCTCCAGCTCCCGGACGAGGGAGGGGAAGAACGGGTTGGTGATCTGCGGCAGAACGAGTCCGACGGTGCCGGTGGAACGGCTGCGCAGGGCGCGGGCCACATGGTTGGGCCGGTAGCCCAGACGCTCGGCCGTCTCGCGTACGGTGCGTGCGGTCTCGGCGCCGACCGGACGGGTGCCGGCCAGCACACGGGAGACCGTGGCAATGGAACAGCCCGACGCCAGCGCGACATCCCGCAACGTGACTTCGGCCACCGTCTCCCGGCTCCCTTCGCTCGGCCCGCCCGAACCGGAGGGAGCATACGCCCCCTTGCTTATCTGGCAAACGTTGTCCCATGAATGGTGGATCCCCCGGCCGCCGCACCCACTCTTCGTCCCGATAACGGCCGGATGGCCAGAGATTGAACCATTGACAACCAGCAGGTCTATGGGTCAAGTTTCCGGAGAACGTTTTCCCATGCTGCTCGCTCGTCGGCTGACTCCACGCCCGGGCTCGCCGATGGGTGACCGCCGGGCGCGCTGTGCGCCGGAGCCCCTGCCGGCCCGCGCACACCACCACTTTCATCACCGCTGTTCCGAGCAGCAGAGCAAAGGGGCTCTTCCGTTGGCCAGAAAGATCATCCTCGACTGCGACCCGGGGCATGACGATGCGATCGCCATGCTCCTGGCACATGGCAATCCCGACGTCGAGCTGGTCGCCGTGACGACCGTGGTCGGGAACCAGACGCTGGAGAAGGTGACCCGCAATGCCCTGTCCGTGGCACGCATCGCCGGGATCACGGGCGTGCCCTTTGCCGCCGGCTGCCCGCGTCCGCTGGTGCGGGCCATCGAGACGGCACCGGACATCCACGGCGAGACCGGTCTCGACGGCCCGGACCTGCCCGAGCCGGCCATCGAGCTGGACCGCCGGCACGCGGTGGACCTGATCATCGACACCGTGATGTCCCACGAGCCCGGCGAGATCACCATCGTCCCGACCGCGGGCCTGACGAACATCGCGCTGGCCGTACGCAAGGAGCCGCGGATCGCGGAGCGGGTCCGCGAGGTCGTGCTGATGGGCGGCGGCTACCACGAGGGCAACTGGAGCGCGGTCGCCGAGTTCAACATCATCATCGACCCCGAGGCCGCGCACATCGTCTTCAACGAGCGCTGGCCGGTGACCATGGTCGGCCTCGATCTGACGCATCAGGCGCTGGCGACCCCGGAGGTCGATGCGAAGATCGCCGCGGTCGGCACCCGCCCGGCCAGGTTCGTCGGTGAGCTGCTGGACTTCTTCCGTGAGGCCTACCGCGAGAACCAGGGCTTCGAGTACCCGCCGGTCCACGACCCGTGCGCGGTGGCGTACGTCATCGACCCGGACGTCATGACCGTACGCAAGGCCCCGGTGGACATCGAGCTGCGCGGTGCGCTGACGGTCGGGATGACCGTGACGGACTTCCGTGCGCCCGCCCCGGACGACTGCACCACCCAGGTCGCGGTCAAGCTGGACCACGAGCGGTTCTGGAACCTCGTCGTGGACGCACTCAAGCGGATTGGCGACGTCGAGGCATGAACCTTTCCACCACACAGCGCCCGACCGAGGTGACGGACGGCGGCGGATCCGGTGTACGGATAGGCGTACTGGTCGCGGCACTGCTCGCGGCGTGCTTCGCCTTCCAGCTCAACGCCAGCATGCTCAGCCCCGCGCTGAAGAACATCGAGGACACCCTCGGCGCCAGTTCCGCCGAGATCGGCCTCACCCAGACCGCGTTCTTCACCTCGGCGGCGCTGTTCTCCCTGTTCCTCCCGCGGCTGGGCGATGTCATCGGCCGCCGCCGGGTGCTGGCCGGCATGCTCGCCCTGATGGTCGTCGGCTGTGTGGTCGCCGCGCTGGCGACCAGCGTGCCGATGCTGTTCGCCGGCCGCGTCATCCAGGGTGTCTGCGGTCCGGTCGTCCCGCTGTGTCTGATCATGCTGCGGGTCGAGGTGAAGGAGCCGAAGCGGTACGGCACCCTGCTCGGCGTGATCACCGCCGTCAACGGCGGTATCGCCGGTGTCGACTCCCTCGCGGGCGGCTACCTCGCCGACAACCACGGTTTCGGGTCGGTCTTCTGGGCGATGGCGGTCGTCGCGGCCCTGGCGACCGTGCTGGTCGCCACGCTGACCCCCGAGTCGACCTCGCCAGCGGCGACCCGTATGGACTGGCCCGGGGTCGCGCTGCTCGTCGTCTCCGTCGGCTCCCTGCTGATCGCGCTCAACGAGGCGGGCAAGCTGGCCGCCGCCAGCTGGCCACTGATCGCCGTCCTGCTCGTGCTGTCCGCGGTCGCCTTCGCCCTGTTCTGGCGGACCGAGAACCGCAGCGGGCACCCACTGGTCGCCACGCGGCACCTCAAGCAGCGCGCGACCTGGGCGACCCTGCTGACCACCGTGCTCACCATGACCGGTGTGTTCGCCGTGATGAACGGGCTGATCCCGGCCTTCGCCCAGGACGCACAGGCCGGTCTCGGTATGAGCGCCGAGGCCTCTGCCTGGTGGACGCTGTCCCCGTACGCGCTCGCCGGGCTGGCCATGGGCCCGCTGGCCGGCCGCCTCGCCGCCACCTTCGGCTACGGCCGCATCCTGCGGTTCGGCCTGGTCGGGTCGGTGGCGACGGTTGCGCTGATGCTGCTGACGATGCACAGCCATTCGCAGGTCCTGCTGCTGGTGACGTCGATCCTGGTGGGCATCGCCTACGCGGGCGTGGCGAACATCGTCCTCAACGGGCTGGGCATCGTCCTGTCCCCCAGCGAGAACCCGGGCTTCCTGCCCGGCCTCAACGCGGGCGCGTTCAACCTCGGCGCGGGGCTCAGCTTCGCGCTCCTCTACGCGGTCAAGACCGCCGCCTCGCCGACCGACCCGTCGTCATCCGGCGGCTACACCGCCGGCATGATCGCGGGCGTGGTCATTCTGGCCGCGGCCATTGCGACGTCCTTCCTGATTCCGAAGCCGGTGGCGGCCGAAGCCCAGAGCTGAGGCACCTGCCGGGTACCAACTCGCCGCCCGCCGCCGGATTCCCGGTCGGCGGGCGGTTCGACCGGCCGGGCACCGTCCGCCGAGGGGCGGGTCACCAGCTCACTCCGGCCCCGCTTCCCTCGTCCCCCGCAGCAGGGCGCCGAGCCCGCCGGACGGTGCGCGCTCCGGATCACGGACCACCACGATGTCGGCGCCGGTCGCGGCCGCCGACCGCACCAGGGCGTCATCCGCCCGTGCGACAGCTGGATGTTCCTCCCCCAGATACGTCAACTCCGTGCCGCGCACGGCGAGTTGGTCGGCTTCGGAGCCCACCCAGACCTGCCGGGCGATGTCCGCGCCGTGCGGGCTGACCAGCAGGGTGTCGATCCGGTGTTCCCGCGCCGCCTCGACCAGGGCGGGGATGCCGGCCGCGGCGTGCGGGGCGCTCTTGTTCCCGGGCCCGGCGCCCGTACGGAAGCGGTCCGCCACCTGCGCGATGTGTTCGCGTTCCTGGACCGCCCTGACCTGGGCGATGTCCCGGTCCACGAGCGCGCTCTCGGCGCCGGGCGCACGGCCGCCGTGTTCGCTCTCGTAGGTGAGGGCGCGCAGCGGTTCGGGCAACTTGCCGTGCACCAGGTGGCGTTCGCGTGCCTCCCCGACCAGGACGACGGCCTCGGCGCCGCTCTTCTCGAACGCCTCGCGCACCGCGTCGGCGATCTCTCCTGCGTTCTGCTCCCAGGTGTTCTCCACCTTGGCCTGGAAGTGCCGTTCGGACGGGTCACCCGAGGCGGTGCGATGGAGGGGCCAGTCGGCTCCGCTGACCCGGCCGGCGTCCTCGGTGCCCCGGTCGCCGAGGAGGGCGAAGTCCGCTCCGGCCCGGTCCAGGCGGACCACCAGGCAGACGGGATCGTCGCCGATGGCCGCCAGCAAGGGGGTGACCCTGGGTACCGGGCCCCAGGCCGCGAAGGGGGCGGCCAAGGGCCCGGGGAGCGGGGTGTCGAGCACGATCGCACCGTGGGCGGCGAACAGCACCCGTCCGGTGTGCGCCCCGGCCTCGCCTTCCCGGCGCGTGAGCAGGGCCTCGTGCACCGCACCGCAGGTGGCCTCGTCCGCGCCGAGCGCGAACAACTGCGCCGTGGTGGCACTTGCCGTCAACTCTTGTTGTTTTGCGGCGTCCTCGCTGCGGTGCGGGACATTGGCATAGACGGACGCCCAGGGGCCTGGCCGGTTGATGACCGGTTGCAGGAGCGAGAGTCGCATGGCGCTGCCTCCTTGGCTTCCTCGGATTCCGCGGATTCTCCCGGTGTGCGGCTGGCTGTCATCGGTCTGCGGCTGACTGTCATCGGTATGTCGTTATGTGGTGGGGTGACTTACGAATTCCCGTTCCCGAAAGGCGTATGCATGGCGGGCATATGCATCTGCCGTCACTTTCCGTGCCTGCCCGGATGATTTCCGTGCGCACGGTTGAAACGACGCCGCCGGGTTGTTAGGGCTGGGGGACCAGGGAAACTGGGAGTAACGCGTCGGGTCTGTACGACTCGTAAAGCCGGAGGCACCCATGGTCATGGAACACGGCACGGACAAGACCGGCCCCGCCAGGGATGACGTGATGAAGAAGCAACTGCGCGGGCAAATGACGGCGGAGCGCTCCCTGCGGACCGATGAAGAGCATGAACTCCAGCCCGCGGGAGAGGACCAGCCGGTGGCGGCGTGGTCTCCCGAGAGCGATTTCAGGGGCGGCACACCGAGCGGCATGACCGAGCAGGATGTCGGGCTGCGCTCCGAACTCGCCCAGCACCTCGGGCGGAGCCTGTATCCGGCCGACAAGTACGCGATCATCGAGACCCTTCGGCGGAACAACGCACCGGACCGGCTGGTCGCGATGGCCGAGCGGTTGCCCGCACACGAGCGGTTCGGCAATGTGCAGAGCATCGCCGAGGCCGTCGGCCTCGCGACGGAACACCGACGCGCCTGAGGCCGGGGCGGTCCGTGTCTCCTGGCGCTGCCGCGAGACGCCAGGAGGCGGACAATTGGTTGTACAGGCACCTGCCGCACCCCGCGGCCGGGCCGGCGCACGGGAAGAGGGAGGGCGGTTATGTCCGACGACTCAATGGGCGACGAGGTCTATCAGCCGCCCAGATCCGATCCCCAGGACAACCCCAACGACCTCGACATGGAGGACGCCCTGGACGAGCCGGATCTCGACGAGACGCTGGACACCGGCTATTCGCCTCCGGAGCGGCCCTTCGTGGTGAATCACGAGGGGACCACCGCGCGCGAGCTGCACGACCGCGAGACGCTCGACCACCGGCTGGCCGTGGAGGTACCGGACGTCTGCGCACCCGACGGCGACGGTATCGGCGACCTGCCGGACGGGGTGGGGGAACCCACGGACCTGGAATGCGGCGACGAGCGGGCCGGCCGGCTCGTCGGCTCCGACGAGGGATTCTGGCGCGGGGGCAGCAATGACATCGCCGCCCGGGACGTCGGGATCGACGGCGGCGCCGCATCCGCGGAGGAGGCGGCGGTGCATATCGCGCGGGACAATGCGGGGGACGGGGAGCGGGAGAGCGGCTGACGGTCGGCCGTGCGCAGGCCGCGCACGGACCACGTCCGCGGCACGTTTGTCGTCCGCAGTCCGAGAAGCGCGGAGGACGCCCGGCCGGCTCGGGACGGCAACCGGACGCGGTCGTGGCGGCGCAGCCCCAGCGTATGCACCCGTCGAACCAGGACTTCAGCGCGCGGCTGCCCCCCGGTGGGGTCAACTCGCCGCGGAGCGCGGTCCGCAGCACGCGGGATGGGCCCGCCCTCAGCACCGTCCGCCCGCCCCATGCCATCGGGGGCCCGGCCGGTGCCGCACGGCGACTGTGGGGGCCTGGCGTTGCCGGCCGGGTCGTCTGCACCCGCTTCGGCATCATCGCGGCCGTGATCGCCTCCGCCGCGGACCCGGCCTGCACGGTCCTCGCTCGACGAGCCGTCCAAGGGCTACTGCCGTCACAATGAGAACAACGAAAGCGCGACGAGACCATCATGTGTACCCGGCCGCTCACCGGTTAGCCGACAAGACACCACACACCGTCGACCGGTGTATCCGCGCGGGCCGTCCGCTCACATCGGACCGCGACCGCCGCTCGGCCCAGCGCCTGAGCACTCCCTCGACCGCAGGAGTCCACGTGAATCGACGTCGTCCTCGGATCGTGATCGTCGGAGCCGGCTTCGCCGGTTTCGAATGTGCCCGCACGCTCTCCCGGCTGGCCAAGGGAGCCGCCGAGATCGTGCTCCTCAACCCCCACGACTACTTTCTGTATGTGCCGCTGCTGCCGGAAGTGGCGGCCGGAATTCTGGAGCCCCGCCGGGTTGCGGTATCGCTCACCGGGAGCCTGCCGGGCACCCGGTTCGTCCTCGGGCAGGCCCACGACGTGGACCTCGATGCCCGTCGGGTGGACTACACCGACCCCGAGGACCGGGAGGGCTCGCTGTCCTACGACCGGCTGGTCCTGACCGTCGGCAGCGTCAACAAACTGCTGCCGATCCCCGGCGTCGCCGAGCATGCCCACGGCTTCCGTGGCATGCCCGAAGCGCTGTACCTCCGCGACCACATCACCCGCCAGATCGAACTGGCCGGCGCGACCGAGGACAGCGCCGAGCGGTCCGCCAGGACCACCTTCGTGGTGGTGGGCGCCGGATACACCGGCACCGAAGTCGCCGCCCACGGAGTGCGGTTCACCGATGACCTGGCCCGGCAGAACGTGGGACTTCGGGACGGCCCACGCCCCCGCTGGCTGCTGCTGGACGTCGCCGACCGGCTGCTGCCCGGACTCGACGAGCGGCTGTCGCACACCGCCGACCGCGTTCTGCGCTCCCGCGGCGTCGATGTCCGCACCCGCACGTCCGTCAAGGAGGCGACCTCGAACGGTGTACTGCTCGACGACGGCGAGTTCATCCACAGCCGCTCGCTGATCTGGTGTGTGGGCGTACGGCCCGACCCGCTGGTCGACTCGTTGGGGCTGCCCACCGACAAGGGGCGGTTGTGCGTCGACGAATTCCTGGGGGTGCCCGGCCGGCCGGAGGTGTTCGCCTGCGGTGACGCCGCGGCCGTTCCGGACCTGACCCGCCCCGGTGAGGTGACACCGATGACCGCCCAGCACGCCCAGCGGCAGGGCAAGGTCGCGGCACACAATGTGGCGGCATCCTGCGGCCAGGGCTCACCGCGCGCGTACGAGCACCGCGACCTGGGCTTCATGGTCGACCTGGGCGGCATCCAGGCCGCGGCGAACCCCTTCCACATCCCGCTCTCCGGCCCGCTCGCCGGCGCCGTCACCCGCGGCTACCACCTCATGGCGATGCCGGGGAACCGTATTCGGGTGGCCGCCGACTGGATTCTGGACGCGATGCTGCCGCGCCAGGGCGTACAACTGGGACTGGTCAGCTCCTGGTCGGTACCGCTGGACACCGAGTCCCCAGAAGTGCCCCGTCTGCCGGGCAAGTCCGGAACGGCGTAAGAGACGACACCGCGAGCCGGCCCCGCCCATGCCCGAGGTCGCACCCCGCATGAGCGAGTGAAAGGGGTTCTCCGTGGCGGAGAACTCCGGCCGGGTGGCGGAGAGCTCCGGCCGGCCGTGTCGCTGTCTACTGCACCCGTTCCGGTTCGCCTTCGTCCTCTTCGGGGAGCCACACATCGCTCACCGCGATATTGACTTCCACGACTTGGAGACCGGTCATCCGCTCGACCGCGGAAATCACGTTCTCGCGCACGGCTTTCCCCACCTCAGGGATGACCTCGCCGTAGTCGACGATGATGTCGAGATCAACCGCCGCCTGTTTCTCGCCGACTTCGACCTTGACTCCGTGCGTGACCGTGCCTCCCCCTGGTACGCGTTTGCGCAGGGCTCCTACCGATCTCGAAAACCCGCTGCCCAGGGCATGCACCCCCAGCGAATCAGCGGCTGCCAGAAAGGCGATTTTTGCGACCACGCCGTCGGCAATGGTCGTACGCCCCAGGTTCCCGGTGTTCCGCGACCCACGCTCTGCGACATCGGTCATCGCGCATCACCTCTTTGCTCCATTGAGGGGAAGTCTTCGGCCCTCTCCTCACGCTATGGCCGCACGGGTGACGCTGCCTCCCGAACCAGGACGGGACGGCTCCGGGGCCCGAACCGGCACCTTCTCTTTGCCGATCCGGCAAAGAAGTTTGTCGATCTGCGCACTCTCGGCGGACCCTCTCCTCAAGGCGGTACGGCGCGGCAGCGGCGACACCGCCCGTGCCCCGGGTGAACCGAAAGCACCGGAGCACATCCAGCCCACACGCAGGAGGACGCGCCGATGACCCACGACAGCACCATCCCGGACCACGAATTCTGGGACTCCCGCTATGCGGAGAGCGACCAGATCTGGAGCGGACGCCCCAACGCCCCCCTGGTCCGGGAGGCCGGTGACCTCATGCCGGGCAAGGCACTGGACCTGGGATGCGGTGAGGGAGCGGACGCCCTCTGGCTCGCCGAACGAGGCTGGCACGTCACCGCCGTTGACATTTCCCGTGTCGCCCTCGACCGTGCGGCACAGCACACGGCGGCAGATGCCGCCCGGCGCATCAACTGGCAATGGCACGACCTCAGTACGTCGTTCCCGGCCGGCAGCTTCGATCTCGTCTCCGCCCAATTCCTGCATTCCCCCAGCGATATGCCGCGCGACGAAATCCTGCGGAAGGCCGCCTCAGCTGTGGCACCGGGCGGAGTACTCCTGGTCGTCGGACATACGGGCTTCCCCTCCTGGGAGCCCGACCCGCACCCCGAGATCCACTTCCCCACCCCCGACGACGTCCTCACGGCGCTCGACCTGCCGGACGGGGAGTGGGAAGTCCTGCGCAGCGAGGAGCACCAGCGCACCCAGACCGGTCCGGACGGGGAGCCGACCACCCGCATCGACAACACCCTGAAGCTCCGCCGCCGCGCCACGGCTTGAGGGACCCGCTCCGGACGTCAGCCGCGGTGAAGACACCCGGCGGTGTGGTCGCCGGCACCAGTGGCCCGCGTCCGAGCGATTCCCGGATGGTCGGGGGTTTCGGGGCATGTCCCGTGCGGTGGTGCGGCGCCGGCGGTCATCAGACCACTGCCTCGTGGACGTAGCACCAGCGCCAGTTCTCTCCCGGTTCGAGGGGCTGCACGATGGGGTGGCCGACGTTGGCGGCGTGCAGACGGGCGTGCTTGAGCGGCGAGGAGTCACAGCATCCGACGTGTCCGCAGGTCAGGCAGAGTCGGAGGTGCACCCAGGGGGAGCCGAGGCGCAGGCACTCCTCGCAGCCCTCCGGCGTGCGCGGCGTCACCGGGCGCACTAGCGACAGGTGCCAGTCGCTTTCGGTGGTCATGACGGTCCTCCTTCCCTCGGCGGACGGGCTCAGCGGCGACCCGCGATGGTGTCCTCGACCCACTTGCGCAGCGCGCCGGCGGGGGCGGCGCCGGCCTGTCGGGCGATCACCTCTCCCTTGTCGAGAAGGAGCAGGGTCGGCACGGCCTGCACCTGGAAGCGCTGGGACAGCTTGGGAGCCTGGTCGACATCGACCTTGACGAGTTTGACCTTTCCGGCGAGCTCGCGGGCGACCTGTTCCAGTGCGGGGCTGACCATGCGGCAGGGGCCGCACCACGTGGCCCAGAGGTCGACGAGGACGAGGGGCGCCGCCTGCTCGGCGACCTCAGCGAAGTCGTCATCGCCGGCATCGACGATCCAGGGCAGCGGGGCGCCGCAGTTTCCGCATCGGGGGCGCCCCTCCGCGGCGGCCGGCACCCGGTTCTTGCTGCCGCACTTCTCGCAGCGGACCGTCTCGCTCCGACTCGCGTCCACCGTGCTCACGCAGCCATTCCGTGGTCGGCCCGGGCCGGCCCGTCGTACGTCACGACCAGTTCACCGTTCTGGGCGTCGACCTTGATCGTCGAGCCGTCCAGCACATCGCCGCGGATCAGGGCCCGCCCGACGAGCGTTTCGACCTCGTGCGAGATGAAGCGGCGCAGCGGCCGTGCCCCGTAGACGGGGTCGAAGCCCTGCTGGGCGATGAGCTCCCGGGCCCGATCGGTGAGTTCGACGGTGATCTGGCGTTCGGCCAGGCGCCGGCGCAGGTCGTTGAACTGCAGCTCGACGATGCGCTTGATCTGCTCCATGCCCAGGGGCTTGAACAGCACGACGTCGTCGACGCGGTTGAGGAACTCGGGGCGGAAGTGGCTTTGCAGTTCGCCCATCACCAGGGCTCGCGCCTCGGGTTTGATCTCGCCGTCGGCGGTCACCCCGTCGAGCAGATGGGCCGATCCGATGTTGGAGGTCATGATGACGACGGTGTTGCGGAAGTCGACGGTGCGGCCCTGGGCGTCGGTGATCCGGCCGTCGTCGAGTACCTGCAGCAAGGTGTTGAAGACATCGGCATGTGCCTTCTCCACCTCGTCGAACAGGACCACGGAGTAGGGCTTGCGGCGCACCGCCTCGGTGAGCTGGCCGCCCTCCTCGTAGCCGACGTATCCGGGCGGCGCTCCGACCAGCCTGCTGACGGTGTGCCGTTCCTGGTACTCGCTCATGTCGAGGCGGACGATGCTCTCCTCGGTGTCGAAGAGTGCCGCGGCGAGCGCCTTGGCCAGTTCGGTCTTTCCGACGCCGGTGGGGCCGAGGAAGAGGAACGAGCCGATGGGCCGGCGCGGGTCGCGGATGCCGGAGCGGGCCCGGATGATGGCGTCGGTGACCAGCTTGACGGCCTCGTCCTGGCCGATCACCCGCTCGGTGAGGATCTCGTCGAGCCGCAGCAGCTTGTCCCGTTCGCCTTCCTGCAGCCGGGTCACCGGGATGCCGGTCCACGCGGCGACGATCTCGGCGATCTCGTCCTCCGTGACGACCTCGCGCAGGAGCCGGGTCTCGCCCTGCTTGGCGGCGAGCGCCTCCTCTTCGGCGGCCAGCCGGCGTTCGAGCTCGGTGAGCTTGCCGTAGCGCAGTTCGGCGGCGCGGTTGAGGTCGTAGGTGCGTTCGGCCTCCTCGGCGTCCTGGCGGACCTGTTCCAGTTCCTGCCGCAGTTCCTGCACCCGCCGGATGGCCTGGCGTTCGGCCTCCCATTGGGCGTGCATGGCGTCGGCCTCGGCGCGCAGGTCGGACAGTTCGCCCCGGAGTTCGCCCAGCCGCTTACGGCTGGCGGGGTCGGTCTCCTTGTCCAGGGCCGCTTCCTCGATCTCCAGGCGGGTCACCCGGCGGGTGATCTCGTCGAGTTCGGCCGGCATCGAGTCGATCTCGGTGCGCAGCCGGGCGCAGGCCTCGTCGACGAGGTCGATGGCCTTGTCCGGCAGGAACCGGTCGGAGATATAGCGGTGGCTGAGGACGGCGGCGGCGACCAGCGCGGTGTCCTGGATCTTCACGCCGTGGAAGACCTCCAGACGTTCGCGCAGACCGCGGAGGATGGAGACGGTGTCCTCCACGCTCGGCTCCTCCACCAGGACCTGCTGGAAGCGGCGTTCGAGGGCGGCGTCCGACTCGATGTGCTTGCGGTACTCCTCCAGCGTGGTGGCGCCGATCATATGCAGCTCACCGCGGGCGAGCATCGGCTTGAGCATGTTGCCGGCGTCCATGGCGCCCTCGGCGCCGCCGCCGGCTCCGACGACCGTGTGGAGTTCGTCGATGAAGAGCAGGATGCGCCCCTCGGCGGCCTTGACCTCGCTCAGCACGGCCTGCAGTCGTTCCTCGAACTCGCCGCGGTACTTCGCGCCCGCTACCAGCGAGCTCATGTCGAGGGAGAAGATGGTCTTGTCGCGCAGCCCTTCGGGCACGTCGCCGCGGACGATCCGCTGCGCCAGGCCTTCGACGATGGCTGTCTTGCCGACGCCCGGGTCGCCGATCAGCACGGGGTTGTTCTTCGTCTTGCGGCTGAGGATCTGGATGACCCGGCGGATCTCCGCGTCCCGGCCGATCACCGGGTCCTTCTTGCCGCTCCGCGCCTCGGCGACCAGATCCTGGCCGTACTTCTCCAGCGCCTCGTACGCGCCCTCGGGCGTCGCCGAGGTGACACGCTGGTTCCCACGGACGCGGGTCAGCGCGGACAGGAAGGAGTCCTTGGTGATGCCGTGTTCCTTGAGCAGGCGGCCCGCCGCGGTCTTGGAGCCCTCGTCGATCAGAGCCAGGACCAGGTGCTCCACCGACACATATTCGTCCTTGAGCCGCTTGGCCTCCTGCTCGGCGCTGTCCAGCAGTTTGGCCAGCCGCTGGGTGACGTACACCTGGCCGGGTGTGGCGCCGGGTCCGGTCACCTTCGGCCGGCGGGACAACTCGCTCATGACCGCGGCGCGCAGCGCATCCGTGTCGGCGCCCGCCTGGTCGAAGAGCCGGGGCACCAGCCCCTCGGGCTGGTCGAGAAGAGCGAGCAGCAGATGCTCCCCGTCGACCTCGGTCTGGTCCATCCGGCCGGCGATCGTCTGCGCTTCCTGAAGGGCCTCCTGGGACTTCTGGGTGAGCCGGTTCATATCCACGATTCATCACTCCTAGAGCCGGCGTTGCTGCGCCTCAACGCGGCCTCCAGCTCGCTGACCCGGTCGAGCAGGTCCATCACCAGACCGAGGGACGCGTAGTTGAGGGGGAGCCCGGCCCGTAGCCGTTGGATGCGGGCGAGGGTTGCGGGGGCGGCCGGGTCGAACCACAGCCGGCCGCTGTCGTCCCGGCCGGCGTCGACCAGGCCGAGTGTGACGAACCGCCGGACGAGATCGGGGTGGAGTCCGGAGCGCCGGGCCACGACGTCCAGACTGAGTCTGTCGACGGGCGCGAGGGCGTAGTTGCGGACAACGACGTTCAGGCCGCGCTGCCGGTCCGGCGCCGTCGTCCGGCGATACCCGGCCTCCGGCCCGGCGGCAGCGGCACGCCGCGGATCATGGGTCATCCTGGCTTCCTCGGGTCGAAGGTGGAAACGGCGGCCAGCTCCTCGAAGAGCTCACGCTCCCGGTCGCTGAGTTCGGGCGGCACCATGATGCGGACCTCCGCGTAGAGGTCTCCGTCGGTGCCACGGGGGTGGGGCATGCCCTCGCCGCGCAGCCGCAGCCGGCGGCCGCTGGAGGAGCCCTTGGGAACGGTGACTTTCGCGGTGCCGCCGGGCGTGGGTACCGGTACCGTCGCGCCGAGCGCCGCCTCCCACGGCGTCACCGGCAGCGCGACGTGGATGTCCCGGCCCTCCAGGCGGAATCGCGTATCGGGCTTGATCCGTACGCGCAGGTACAGATCTCCCGGGGGACCGTCACCGCTGCCCCTGCCGCCTTCCCCGGCCAGCCGGATGCGCTGCCCGTCGACCACGCCACGCGGGATGTTGACGTCGTAGGTCCGCTGTCCGCCGGGCCCGGCGAGGGTGATGCTGCGATGGCCGCCGTGGTACGCCTCCTCGACACCGAGCTGGATCTCGGCCTCCTGGTCGGCCCCGGGAACCGGACCCCAGCGTCCGCCGCCGCGGCCGTACATCCCGCCGAACAGATCCTCGAAGTTGAAGCCGGAGCCGTCGAATCCCTCGCCGTAGTCGGTGAACCGGACCCGGCCGCCGCCGCCGTCGCCGGTGGACCGGCCGCGGCCTCGGGCTCCCGCCCCGGCCCCCACACCCGCGCCCACCCGTTCCTCCCAGTCCTCCGGGACCTGCCGGAAGTCCTCGCCGAAGCGGTCGTAGCGCTTGCGCGTCTTGGGGTCGGACAGCACGCCGTACGCCTCGTTGAGCTCCTTGAAGCGCTCCTCCGCCTGCGGATCCTTGTTGATGTCGGGGTGATGCTTGCGCGCCAGCTTGCGGAAGGCCTGCTGGATCTCGTCGGAGCTCGCGTTGCGCTTCACCCCGAGCACGTCGTAGTAGTCCCGTGCCATGGGGCGTCACTCCTGCCGCTTGCTCACCAGGACGGCCGCGGGGCGCAGCTGCCGGCTCCCCTCGCCGTAGCCGGGACGCACCACCTGCACCACGGTGTTCGGCTCAGCATCGGGGGCGTCGACGGTGCCGACGCCCTCGTGCTTGGTCGGGTCGAAGGGCACTCCGGTCTCCTCGTAGCGGGGATACCCGAGCCGGCCGAGCACGTCGACCGCCTGGTCGCGTACGGCCTTGACCCCTTCGACCACGGCGGACGGATCGGATCCGGCATGGGTGAGCGCCAGGTCCAGATTGTCGACCACCGGCAGCCAGGCCATCGCGGTGCGGGCGCGTTCCTCGTTCCGTACGGCGTCCAGTTCCTTGGCGTGGCGCTTGCGGAGGTTGTCGAGGTCCGCGAGGGCGCGGCGCCAGCGGTCCTGGAGCTCGTCGAGGGCCGCGGCGTGGTCGTCCACCTCCGGCTGCTCCGGGGGCAGGGCCTGGCTCAGCTCGTCCTGGGGCGTCGTCGGCTCCTGTTCGGTGGACATCGCCGCACCTCAGCTCTTGTCGAATTCGGCGTCGACCACGTCGTCGTCGGATCCGGCGGAGCTGCCCGAAGCACCCGCTGCCCCGGCGTCCGCCGTGGCCCGCTCCTCCGCGGCCGCTCCCCCGCCTGCCTGAACGGAGGCCAGCGAGGCGTGCATCTGCTGGAGCTCGGAGGTCAGCGACCTCACCTTGTCGAGCGGTGCTGCCTCCTTGACGGCTTCCCGGGCGTCGGTGACGAGCATCTCGGCGCGCGCCTTCTCGTGCGCGGGCGCGGCGTCGCCCAGCTCGTTCAGCCGGCGTTCGACCTGGTAGGCAACGGCGTCCAGCTCGTTGCGGGCGTCGACCGCCTGGCGCAGCGCCTGGTCCTCACCACGGTGCTGTTCGGCCTCCTGGACCATCCGCTCGACCTCGCTCTGGTCGAGGTTGGAGCCCTCGCTGATGGTGATGCCCTGCTCGGCGCCGGTGTCCTTGTCCCGCGCGGTGACATTCAGGATGCCGTTGGCGTCGACATCGAAGGTGACCTCGACCTGCGGCTCACCGCGGGGCGCGGGCCGGATGTCCTTGAGCTGGAAGCGCCCGAGGACACGGTTGTCCTTCGCGAGCTCGCGCTCTCCCTGCAGGACGACGATGTCGACCGCTCCCTGGTTGTCCTCGGCGGTGGAGAACGTCTCCGTGCGCCGCACCGGGATGGTGGTGTTCCGCTCGATGATCTTGGTCATCACACCGCCGCGGGTCTCCACACCCAGCGACAGCGGGATGACGTCGAGCAGCAGGACGTCCTTGACGTCGCCCTTGAGCACCCCGGCCTGGATCGCGGCGCCCATCGCCACGACCTCGTCGGGGTTGACGCTCATGTTCGGGTCCTTGCCTCCGGTCAGCCGGCGGACCAGGTTCTGGACGGCGGGGATACGGGTGGAGCCGCCCACGAGGATGACCTCGTCGATATCGTTCTCGCTGACCTTGGCATCGGCCATCGCCTGCTTGACCGGCTCCATGGTCCGCTCGACCAGGTCGGAGGTGATCTGGTCGAACGTGGACCGCATGACCGTCTCGGTCAGATGCTTCGGGCCGGACGCGTCCGCGGTGATGAACGGCAGGCTGACCTGTGTCTGACTGACCGAGCTGAGTTCGGTCTTGGCCTTCTCCGCGGCCTCGAACAGCCGCTGCAGTGCCTGCGGGTCGTTCCGTAGATCGATGCCGTTCTCCCGTTGGAAGTCGTCCGCGAGGTAGTCCACCAGCCGCCGGTCGAAGTCGTCGCCGCCCAGGTGGCTGTCGCCCGCGGTGGACCGGACCTCGACCACCCCGTCGCCGACGTCGAGCAGGCTGACGTCGAAGGTGCCGCCGCCCAGGTCGAAGACGAGCACGGTCTCGTGCCCCTTCTTGTCCAGCCCGTAGGCGAGCGCCGCCGCCGTGGGCTCGTTGATGATGCGCAGGACTTCCAGGCCCGCGATGCGCCCCGCGTCCTTCGTCGCGGTGCGCTGGGCGTCATTGAAGTAGGCGGGGACGGTGATGACGGCCTCTGTCACCTTCTCGCCCAGCTGCTTCGCGGCATCGTCCGCGAGTTTGCGCAGGACCAGAGCGCTGATCTCCTCCGGCGCGTACAGCTTGCCGCGTACCTCGAAGCGCGCATTGCCGTGTTCATCGGCGACCACGTCGAAGCCGACGGCCTTCGCCTCGTCGGAGATCTCGTCGAAGCGGCGGCCGATGAAGCGCTTGGCCGAGTAGATGGTTCCCTTGGGGTTGAGGATCGCCTGGCGGCGGGCCAGCTGGCCCACGAGCCGCTCGCCCGTGTCGGTGAACGCGACGACCGAGGGAGTCGTGCGGCTGCCCTCGGAGTTCGGGAGAACCGTCGCCTCACCGCCCTCCCACGCGGCGATCACCGAGTTGGTGGTTCCGAGGTCAATGCCGACTGCCTTAGCCATGGGGACACTCCTTCATCGAAAGCCACGGAAGCGTTCGCGCGCCCTGTGCCGCGGGGTCTCACTTCTCGCTGGCGGTGGTGCCGGCCGCCGCGCTCCCGAGCCGGTCGAGCAGCTTGGCGGCCTCATCGGCCACCTCGGCGTCCACCACGACCTCGTACCGGCTCGGCTGCATCACACTCACGGAAGCGAAGTCGCGGCGCCCGCGCTGCAGGCCGTACAGAAGCAGCCCGAGCAGCGCACCGATCAGCGCCCCGAAGATCAGCCCGTAGAGGGCCAGCAACAGCGACGACAGCACCGGGTTGAGCCAATCGAGCAGACCGAAAAGCCAGCCGATCAGAGCGCCGGGGAGAGCACCGGACGCGGCCCCGCTCAGCGCCGCCCTCCCGAAGCCGACACGACCCACAACTTGTTCGACGAGTTGGAGGTCGTGGCCGATGATGGCGACTCGTTCCACAGGGAATTCCTGGTCAGATAGGTAATCGACTGCGCGCTCGGCCTCCGCGTAGGTGGGGTAGGACGCGATGGTCCGACGATCCTGCTGGCTCATGTCCCCTCCTCCCGGCGACACACCGCTGCTACTGATTCACCGCTGACCGCTTCAGTCTCGCCATCGCAGGCGACCCGCGGCCTGCGCCTGCGAGGCCGAAATCCGTAGGCGATCTCGGTCTGGCGGGGTGAGCTGATCGAGGCCGACATATCGGACAAGATCTGCGTAGTGTGGATCCCGGGCGAGTCCCTTAGAAAGGCCCGTGATCCCACCATGACCACGACCTCAGGCACGGCGGGCCGGTCCCCCCGGAACAGCTGGGGCCGCGAGCACCTGGCGAACCTGTACAGCCTCTTCGTGCTCTCGATGATCATGAATGACGCGCCGGACGAGAGCGACGTCCTGACGCGGGCACTCACCGCCGTTGGCACCCTCGGTCCGTGCCGCGCCGAGGGTGCCTACCTCACGCTCGACAACGGCCTGACCCGCGCACCCGCCGACTGGCCCCACGCCACCGCCCACCTCGATGCCCAGGTCCGGAGACTGGGCGGTCAGGACGGGCCGGTCACGGTGCCGGACCGGGAATGGGGCTGGAGCCTCGCGCTGCACAGCACGGCGGACGCCATCGGCCACCTGGTGGTCAGCGCACCGTCCCGGCCCACCGATGACGAGTACTTCCTGCTGCGGGTCCTGGCTCAGCAGACCGCGGCGGCCCTGACGCAAGCCATGGCCCGGCGCACGGAACGCGACCGTGAACAGCAATTGCGGCAGCTCAGCGACGACCGCGCGGCCACGAACGCCCGGCTCACCACGTCCGTCTCCGAACTGGAGCACCAGCGCTCCGTCCACGAGATTCTCAGCGACGCCTCCGCGAACGACGACGGCGTCCAGGGCATCGCCGAGGCTCTCCACCGGCTCACCGGCCACCCGGTGGCCATCGAGGACCGCTTCGGCAATCTGCGGGCCTGGGCGGGCCCGGGCCGTCCCGACCCGTACCCCAAACCCGAGGCGACCCTGCACGAAGAGCTTCTGCAGGAGGTGGCCCGCAGGCTGCGGCCGGTGCGGGTGGGGGAACGGGTCATCGCCCTGGCCCGGCACCGTGGCGAGATCCTCGGCACGGTGGCCCTGATCAACCCCGAAGCAGGCACCGGCGAGGAAGAACGGTTCGCCCTCGATTACGCCGGGACCGCCCTGGCCCTGGAACTGGCCCATCTGCGCAACCTCGCCGAGGTGGAACTGCGGCTACGGCGCGAACTCGTGGACGACCTGATCACCGGCGCCGACGACGAGAGCGCCTACGCCCGGGCGGCCGCCGTCGGCCATGATCTGCACGGCCCGCACTATCTCGCCGCGGTGCAATGGGCGGGCCGTCCGGCCGACGACGCCTTCGTGCAAGCAGTCGGCAGGTCGGCGGCCGGCCTGCGGATGCGGTCACTGCTGGCCAGACGCTCCGGGATGGCCGTCCTCGTGCTGCAAGGGCGTCCGCGGGCGAAGGCCCTGCACGAGGCGGTCGTACGCGAACTGGGCTCGCCCACCGGATCGATCGGTGTGGGCGGCCGCTGCGACACCCCGAGCGAGATTCCGCGCTCGTTCCAGGAGGCGCTGCGCGCGCTGGAGGTCCGCCAGCGCTCGCAGTCACCGCACGGCACCACGACCTTCGACGAGCTGGGCCTCTACCGCATCCTCGGGCCGGGCGGCGGCTACCGGGAGGTCGAGCAGTTCGTCCGTGAGTGGCTCGGCCCGCTCCTGGACTACGACGCCGCACACCACTCGGACCTGGTCCAGACCCTCTCCCAGTACTTCGAGTGCGGCGGCAACTACGACGCCACGGCAGCCACCCTTGCCATCCACCGCAGCACCCTGCGCTACCGGCTCCAGCGCATCCGCGAGGTCAGCGGCAGCGACCTCGGGGACGTCGACAGCCGGCTGAACCTGCACGTCGCCACCCGGGTGTGGAAAGTCCTGGGCGGCCGACCCTGACCAGGAGACGAGCGATGCACCAGCGGACAGCGGACACCCCCACGGCGTCCTTCGCCGCACTGAGCGGAGTTCCGCTGACTCCCGGCGACCACATCTGTGCCCTGTACCGGGGACGTGCCGAGCGGGACCGGCTGATGACGCCGTACTTCGCGGACGGCCTGAGCGAGGGGCACAGCTGTCTCCTGCTGGCCGCGGACGGAGAGGGCCGCACGTTCCGCGAGACCTTGGCCGTGGATGGCCCGGCGGGCGGGCGGGATGTCGACAACCTCCAGATCAAGGGGCCGGACGAATACCTGCAGGATGGGATCTTCGACGGAGACCGCACACTGGCCCGGATGTACGCCTGGTCCGACAAGACCTTCCCGGACGGCAACGGGACCTATGCCCGGCTGGCGGCCGATATGAGCTGGGCCGGGCCGCTGGTGCAGCCGTCCTTCATCGACGACCTCGTCCGGTCCGAGGTGAACGCGACGGACTGGCTGCGGTCCTGTCCCCTGGTGGGCCTGTGCATGTACGACCTGGAACTGTTCCGCAGCGATCTGATCCTGCCGCTGGTCAAGGCCCACCCGAAGATCTGGCTCAAAGGCATGTTCATGGTAAATCCGTACTGCCCTGGGCCCGAGGAGCCACCCGGCCCGACGGCCGCCGCCGAAGGCTGACGGCCGGCCGGGCCGGCCCCGCTCCAGCTGGTCCCGCTCGGTGGCCGGCCGAGACGGAGCAGGGCGGCGGGCCCACGGCGCGACCGCTCCGGCAGCCCGGGAAGGAAATCGCCCCGATGGGCTCGTGGCGCCGGGTGCCGGTGAAGGTTCCGGGAGTGATACTGAGCCAATGTGCCCGGTTTCTACGGTTTTCCCGGCTCCCGGACGCCGGTGGAGGAGCGGACGCCCATGGATCTGAACCTCGTCGGCAAGGTCGCCGTCGTCACCGGCGGCAGTAAGGGCATCGGCTTGGCGGTCGCCGAGGCGTTCGGCCGTGAAGGCGCACGGGTCGTCGTCGGCAGTCGTCACCGAACGCCGGAGCTCGCCGCGCTGCGCGAGCGGCACGACGTCACCTTTGTCCCGGTCGACCTGTCGGCGCCCGACGGTGCGGACCGGCTGGTCGGGGCCGCGGCGGACCAGCACGGGGGAATCGATGTACTGGTCAACAACCTGGGGGTCACCCGCCCCCGTTCCGGTTTCCTGGAGGTCGGGGACGACGAGTGGCAGCGGGTCTTCGATCTGACCTTCTTCAGTGCCGTCCGGGCCAGCCGGGCCGCGATGCCGCTGCTGCTTGCCGACGGTGGCGGAGCGGTGGTGAACGTGAGCTCCGTCAATGCCCGCCTTCCGTTCCCCATGGTGGTGGACTACTCGGCCGCCAAGGCTGCGCTGAGCAACCTCACCAAGGCGCTGTCGGAGGAGTTCGCGCCGCGCGGCGTACGCGTCAATGCGGTCGCCCCCGGGCCGGTGCGCACCCCGTTCTGGACCGACCCGGGTGGCTTCGCCGAATCCGTCGCCGCCGGTGCCGGCAGTACTGCCCAGGCGGCGCTGGACGAGGTCGTTCCCCGGCAGATGGGCATCTCCACCGGGCGGATCAGCGAACCCCAAGAGGTCGCCGATCTCGCGGTGTTCCTGGCCTCCCCCCGCGCCGGCAACATCACCGGTGCCGAATTCGTCCTCGACGGCGGCCAGACCAAAACCACCTGACCCCGTGCCGGCCCCTTGAGCCCTTCGGCCTTGTGCCGTCCCGGACGGTGTCCCTGCCGCTGTGACAGCGGGTCAGTTGGGACGTGGCCATGGAGCGCCTCGGGTAGGCCTCGTGGATGACCGCTCCCGTCTCGTCCGGGACGAAGACGCTGCCCTGGCCGAAATCGACACCGACATCGCCCCGGACCTGCTCGCTCAGGGTGGCGCGGGGTCCTTCGGCTACCCCGGGGGCGGGCGGGCCGCTCTCACCGGTGGCGGTGGCGCCGCGCTGAGCGCCGCCACCGGCGGGCAACGGGGCGTTCAGGTCGGGGTGAGGCCGCCGTCGACCAACGATGCGCCCGGGGTGCCCTGGGCGCATCATGGAAGGGAATGCGGCGCCTCACAGGAGGCTGCGGATGGCCGGCTGGCATGTGCGGGACTTCTCTCCGGACGATCTCGAAGCGATCGTCCGGCTCGATGCCGAGGGGGCGTCCGCCGACCCCTCCGGGGTCTTCCGCCTTTCTGACGTGGTCGCGGCGCTGCAGGGGCGCCATCCCACCGTCGTCGCGGTCGCCGACGGACGCCTCGTGGGTGCCGCGGTGGGCCGGGTGGAGGGCGACCGGGCATGGATCCTGCGGATCAGCCTGCATCCCTCATGGCGGAACCTCGGCATGGGCAGCGCGATGCTGGCGGCTCTCGAACGCCGCCTGCAGGCGGCGGGCGCCACGACGATGGCGGCAGTGCTGCCCGAGGGCGAGACCGGTTCCGCGGCCCTGCATCACTCGGGCTTCCGTCCCCACCCGGGGCTCACCTACTTCGAGAAGGCCGAAGCGGTCACCGCGCAGGATTCCGCCGTACTGCTTTCCCTGGGCGGAGTGGTGCCGCCGACGGGGCTGTGGGAGAAGCTCGCGGGGATGGCGGAGGAGAAGGGCCTCATCGAGCGCCGGCTCGTCCTGCCGCTCGCCCACCCCGAGATGGCAGCCGAGCACGGTGTCGAACCACCGCAGGCCGTTGTCCTCTTCGGCCCGCCCGGCACCGGTAAGAGCACCTTCGCCAAGGCGGTGGCCAGCCGCCTGGGGTGGCCCTTCGTGGAGCTCTTCCCGTCCCGGCTCGCGCTGGAGGACGGCCTGGCGACGGGGCTGAGCCGGCGCTTCGACCAGGTGGCCCAGCTGGAGCACGTACTCGTCTTCATCGACGAGGTCGAAGAGGTCGCGAGCGTGCGCAGCGAGTCCGACCCGGTGTCCGTGGGAGTCGTCAATGAACTCCTCAAGTCGATCGTGCGGTTCCGCGACCGCGACGGCAGACTGCTGATCTGCGCCACCAACAACGTGGCCACACTGGACCCGGCGTTCCTGCGCCACGGCCGGTTCGACTATGTACTGCCGGTCGGGCCGCCCGACTCCGAAGCACGCGGCGCCCTGTGGGACAGCTACCTCGCCAGGGCGGGAGCCGAGGCCGACACCGCCGTCCTCGCGGAGGCCAGCGAGGGGTTCACTCCCGCCGACATCGCGCAGGCGGCGCGTACCGTCGCGCAGAGCGTCTTCGAGCGCACCCTCGCATCCGGACATCGCGCCCACCCGGCCACCGGGGACTACTTGCAGACCATCCGCCGCACCCGCCCCACGGTCACCACCGAGATGGCCTTGGAGTTCGCCGATCAGACCAGCCGCTACGGGCGTACCTGAGGGCGCGCCGGGGCCACTCGGCCGACTGCGTCGCGGCGACCGGGACGCCGGCGGCCACGGCACCGGCGGCTCGGTTCGTAACACCGCTCAGTGGGCCAGCAGCAGGACGTTCAGCAGCACCAGGGCCGCCAGCAGGGCCAGCGCGGTTGCCAGGACGCGGCGTTTGAGGACGTCATAGCGCTGCTGGTACTCCCGGCGGAGCTGGAGTGCGCGGGTGGCGATACGGGTGACGGTCAGCTGCGAGAGGTCGAGCTGCCGGCGGGCCAACAGGCCCACCAGCTCCTCCCGTTGGGCGGTGGTCGGCCAGTCGAGGGCGTCGACGAAGGCTTCGGCGTCGCTGCGGGCGCGGTCGATTTCCGCCTGCCACAGCAGATACCCCTCCATGCTGGCGATGCCCGCCTGGACGGTGCGACTGTCCGGCGTCCGGCTGTCGGTCATGGCGCAACCCGCTCAGCGCGTCTCGTCCCCCGAAGGGCGGTCGGTGCCATGTGGCTCTCGGGAGGCGACCCCGTCGCGCCGCGCGGCCTTCCTGGCGCTCTCCAGGGCGGCGACATCGGGGTGATGCAGGTCGAAGGCCGGCGACTCGGAGCGGATCCGGGGCAGCGTGGTGAAGTTGTGCCGCGGCGGCGGGCACGAGGTGGCCCACTCGAGGGAGCGTCCGTAGCCCCACGGGTCGTCCACGACTTCCTTCGGCGCGTACTTGGCCGTTCTCCAGACGTTGTAGAGGAACGGCAGCACCGAGAGGCCCAGCAGGAACGAGCCGATGCTGGAGAGCGTGTTCAGCGTGGTGAAGCCATCGGACGCCAGATAGTCGGCGTAGCGGCGCGGCATGCCTTCGACGCCGAGCCAGTGCTGGATGAGAAAGGTGAGATGGAATCCGATGAACAGGGTCCAGAAGTGGATTTTGCCGAGACGTTCATCGAGCATTCTGCCGCTGAACTTGGGCCACCAGAAGTAGAAGCCGGCGAACATCGCGAAGACCACGGTGCCGAACACGGTGTAGTGGAAGTGGGCGACGACGAAGTACGAGTCGGAGACATGGAAGTCCATCGGCGGTGAGGCCAGCAGAACGCCGGTGAGCCCGCCGAAGAGGAAGGTCACCAGGAATCCGATCGCCCAGAGCATGGGGGTCTCGAAGGACAGCGCACCGTGCCACATCGTGCCGACCCAGTTGAAGAACTTCACCCCCGTCGGGACCGCGATGAGGAAGGACATGAAGGAGAAGAACGGCAGAAGTACCGCTCCGGTCACGAACATGTGGTGGGCCCAGACCGTGACCGAAAGCCCCGCAATGGAGATTGTCGCCGCGATGAGTCCGACATAGCCGAAGATGGGCTTGCGGCTGAAGACGGGGAAGATCTCGGTGACGATGCCGAAGAACGGCAGCGCGATGATGTAGACCTCGGGGTGGCCGAAGAACCAGAAGAGGTGCTGCCACAACAACGAGCCCCCGTTCGCGGGGTCGAAGACATGCGCACCGAATTTCCGGTCCGCCTCCAGCACCAGCAGCGCGGCGGCCAGAACGGGAAAGGCGAACAGCACGAGCACGGCCGTCAGCAGGATGTTCCAGGTGAAGATCGGCATCCGGAACATCGTCATGCCGGGCGCGCGCATACAGATGATCGTCGTGATGAAGTTGACCGACCCCAGGATCGTTCCGAAACCGGAAAAGGCCAGTCCCATCACCCACAGGTCGCCACCGATTCCGGGGGTGCGGATGGGGCCTGACAGCGGGGTGTAGGCGGTCCAGCCGAAGTCCGCAGCCCCGTCGGGTGTGATGAAGGCGCACAGGGCGATCAGGGAGCCGAACAGGTAGAGCCAATAGGCGAACATGTTGAGCCGCGGGAAGGCGACGTCGGGTGCGCCGATCTGCAAGGGCATGATCCAGTTCGCGAAACCGGCGAACAACGGTGTCGCGAAGATCAGCAGCATGATGGTGCCATGCATCGTGAACGCCTGGTTGAACTGCTCGTTCGAGAGGATTTGCAGCCCTGGTCGGGCCAGCTCCGCCCGAATGGCGAGCGCCAGAAGTCCGCCGATCATGAAGAATCCGAACGACGTACTCAGATAGAGCGTGCCGATCGTTTTGTGGTCGGTGGTCGTCAGCCAATCCACCACCACCCGTCCGGCATTCTGTCGCCGCTTGGCTGGTTGCAGCGATTCCGTCTGCTGAACGGCTGTCACGGTCCGAACTCCTCATCCCACGTGGTCGCCCCCCTCGCCGGGCTGACGGTACAGATACCTCGGAGGACGCCAAAGAGGCTCGCCGCCGCACACCATCAGTCACATCAAGCGCGCAGCACGGGAGTTCGTGCGTGCTCGTCCGTACCCGGAGAGCCGAGGGGTGTACCGGCGGCGTTCATGACGCCGCAGCGATCTGACGCAAAAGGCCGAATGGGAGCGGCTGCGGCCGTCCCTGCCGGTCGGCACACGGCCCCATGGCCCTTGGCGGAATCAGCGGCGGGTCAGCGACCGGATGGCGTCGGACTGGGCCGGACGGGTGCCTGCCGGAATAGGCAGACCGCCTATTTCGTTGTGTAGTCACGTGGAGGATGACACCGAAAGCGCCGGGGGCTCACCGGCGCGATGGACGGCCGCGACGGAGCGGATCAACGAGGACCGGGTCGCCACCGAGCGGCTGATCAGCTCGTTGACGCGGCTGTGGGACGGCGTCGTCGAAGCGGCGGCCCTGACGTCCAATGACGACGAGCACGACCCCGAGGGAGCGACGGTCGCCTTCGAACGGGCCCACCTGCGGGACGTGCTGAAGCAAGCACACGCCGACCTGGACGACCTCGATCGAGCCGCCCGGCGGATAGCCGCCGGCACATACAGCACCTGTGAGCGCTGCGGGGGCCCGATCTCCGCGGGGCGGCTCTCCGCCCGTCCGACGGCGACGACCTGCATCACCTGCGCGAGCAAGGCCACCCGATGACGTGGAGGGACCGCGCCGAGACAGCCCCCGCACGTCCGTAGGCCGGCGGTTCCCTTCGGTGACGGCGGGTGCCCGGCCGGCGAGACGCGGGGTCGGCGCGAGTGTCCGCGAGGGAAACCGGCGAGGTCACGCCGGGTTACAGCAGCTCCAGGGGCTGTTTGCCGGTCGGGGGTGGGAAGGCCTCGTCGAGAAGGCGGTGGTCGTCCTCCGTGAGATGCAGGTCGAGGGCGGCACGGTTGTCCTCGACATGCGCGATGCTGGACGCCTTGGGAATGGCGATGACGTCGTCCCGGCGCAGGACCCAGGCGAGCGCCACCTGCGCGGGGGACCTCCCGTGGGCGGAAGCCAGGGACTGCAGTGCCTCGTGGCCCAGCAACCGGCCCTGCTCCACGGGCGAGTAGGCCATGATCGGGACGGCGAGTTCCCGGCAACGGGGAAAGAGGTCGTACTCCGGGCCTCGACGGGTGAGGTTGTAGAGCACTTGATCGGTCTGCGGGTGGGCGCCGTCGGGCAGCTCAGCGAGGTCATCGACGTCGAAATTGCTCACTCCCCACGAGCCGATACTGCCCTGTGCCACCAGTGATTCCAGGGCCTCGACGGTCTCGTGGAGCGGCACGCTGCCCCGCCAGTGCAGCAGATAGAGATCGATCCGGTCGGTCCTGAGGCGGCGCAGACTCGCATGGCAGGCGTTGACCGTGCCCTTTCTGTCGGCGTGGAACGGCAACACCTTGCTGACGACGAACGCCTCGTCCCGACGGCCCTGCAGCGCTTCGCCGACCAGCTCCTCGGCGGCGCCGTTTCCGTACATCTCCGCCGTGTCGATCACGGTCAGCCCCAGATCCAGGCCGCGCCGGAGGGCGGCGATCTCCTCGGCACGCCGCGCGGGGTCGTCCCCCATGTGCCAGGTGCCCTGTCCGAGCGCGGGCACCCGCACACCGGAAGGGAACGTCACTGTCCGGGCCTGGGTCATCGTGCTCCTTCTCCGTTCCCGGCGAACCGTCGCGATCGCGTGTCTCCATGATCCCAGCCCAGCGTGCCAGGCGCGTTTCCACCGGGAAAGAGCGCCACCCGCCTCCTCAGTCGCTGAGCGGCGGAGAACGGGACGATCATCCGGCCCCGAGGGCCACCCGGCCGAGCGGCGGTCCGGGACGGTGCTGCACTCACCCCGCCGCCACCGCTCGCTCCGCGACGCCCAGAGCCGCGGCCATGATGCTCAGCTGCGGGTTCACCTCGGGGCAGCTGGGCAGCAGCGAGCCGTCGGCGATCAGCACCCCGTGGACGCCGCGCAGCCGGCCTTCCCCGTCGGCGGGGCATCGGCGGGAATCCGCCCCTGCGGCCACGGTTCCGGTGGGGTGGAAGGCCGAGAGATGGAGCCGGCGGGCGCTCACCCCGTCCAGCAGGGCGGACAGCTCGGGCAGGGAGCGGGCGCGCGGTGCGGTGGGGATACCGGTCAACACTTCCTGGGCACCGGCGGCGAAGAGCAATTCGCCCATGGCGCGTACCGCGGTCATCAGACGGCCCGCATCGCGGGGGTCGAGGTCGTAGCGGAGCACGGTGCGGTCCCGGCCCAGGACCCGGCCCGAAGGGCGGTCCGCGATCATGGCGCCGAGGGTGGCCAGCCGGTCGGCGCCGTCCAGTTCGCGGCGCAGCTCACGGCCCACGCCCGGCAGGACGAAACTGCCCATGCCCGGTGGGGTGGCGGTCGCCTCGATGAGGATGCCGCCGCTGTGCAGTTCCTCGACGCCGACGCTCTGCAGCACCCCCTCCCAGGCCGTCACGGGCTCGGCGAAGCGGCCCGCCACGCTGGTCGCCGGATGGACACTGAGGTTGCGGCCCAGCCGGGGATGGGTGCCCAGCCCGGAGCGGCGCAGCAGCGGCGGCGACTGCAGGGCGCCTGCCGCGACCACCACCAGCGGACTCAGAATCTCCAGGTCACCGCCGCCCGGACGCTGAACGGCCACCCCCGCCGCCCGCGGGCCGCCGGGCCGGTCGGCATCCACCAGAATCCGCCGCACCCGTGCCCGGGTGACGATCCGGGCTCCGGCGGCGCAGGCGTCGGGCAGCACCGACAGCTGCACGCTCTGTTTGGCGCCGGTGGGACAGCCCACGACGCACTGACAGGAGCCTTTGCAGCCAGGGGCGTTGCGGCGCAGCGGCGCGGCCCGCCACCCGAGCCGCTCCGCCCCGGCGAGGGTGAGCAGCCCGTTGTTGCCGAGGACGTCGAGGGGCTGGGTGGCCACGCCCAGGGTGCGCTCCGCCTCGTCGAGGTGGGCCCCGAAGCCGTCGGCGAGGTCGAGTCCGAAGGCGGTGCGCCAGCGCTCCAGCACATGGTCGGGGGCGCGGTAACAAGTGCCGGAGTTGACGAGGGTGGTCCCGCCCACGGCCCGTCCAGTGGGCAGCAGCAGTGGTGGGCGACCGGCGGCCACGGTGGCGCCGCCGTCGCGGTAGAGCTCGGCGAACCGTTCCAGAGGCGTGCGGCGGCCGAAGGACGCGGTGGTGTGGTGGTCCCCTTCCTCCAGGACGACGGTGCGCAGCCCGGCACGGGCGAGGACACGCGCCGCCATGGCGCCGCCGGCGCCGGAGCCGACCACCACCGCGTCCGCGGTGCTGCGCTCCGGCCAGTCCTCTGCGGGTGTGCAGTCCAGCGACGGGTCGGGCGGCGGCGCGAAGGCGAGCGGGAGCGTTCCCGGCCCGCCGGCACCGTGCCTCGCGCGCGCCTGGTGGGCGAGCATCCGCTCCGTGCCCGCGGCCAGCAGCACCGGGACCTTCACCAGGTCGAGCAGCGGGGCCAGGCGCGGCCGGGCGGCGAGCGCAGTCATCAGCTCGTCCCGCGCTGCCGGGTCGAGGGCGGCGAGCGGGCGTCCGGTGCGGGCCAGCGCATAGGCGTCAACGGCGCCGGCCGCGCCGCGCATCCCGGCACGGGCCGGCGCGGGCATCGAGGCCAGCACGTCGTCGAGGCGCCGGGGCACCGTGGCCGGCCAGCGTTCGCTGCCGTCGTCGGCCAGGAGGGCGGCGACGAGTCCGGCGAGGCTCATCGCTCCCCCACCTCCGTGTGGGCGGTTCCTTCGAGGAGCCACTCCTCCTCCGTACGCCAGCGGCCCCGCCAGCGTTCCAGGCGGACGACGGCGTCGGCGGTCTCGCTGTTGCGGCAGACGGCCGGACTGCCGTCGGGGTCCGCGTAGTCGAGCCGCAGGGTGCGCTCGGCGGGCAGGCTCACCTCGACGCGGATACGGCGCAGTCCGGCGCGTCCTGTGACGCGCCAGTCCGGACGCCCGATGGCGGCGCGGAAGCGGCCGAGTCCCAGCCAGCCGAGCGCGGCGCGCTCCGCCCGGCGGGGCCAGGTCCGGCCGCCACGGCGCAGTCGCAGGAAGACCAGGGGCGGCAGGCGGCGCAGTCCCGGTCGTGTCGAGACCGCGGCGACGATCTCCAGCACCTCGCCGTTGCCGAGGTCCGCGTGCAACCAGGCCCAGCGGCGCGCGTTGCCGTGGCCGTAGATACGGGCGGAGGCGCCCGGCGCGCCCTGCAGGGTCAGTTTCTCGCCCCCGTAGGTGACCGTGCCGTCGTAGGAGGCACGGGCCGCCGGGAGGATCTGCGCGGCGGGCAGCAGGGGGCGGCGCCAGGACCAGCGGGGAAAGGTGAACAGCGGCTCGTCCTCGGGACGTTCGGTCAGCTCCCAGCGGAAGTCGCCGGCCGCTCCTTCGAGGTGTCCGGGGCGGGCGACGATGCCGTCCGCACGGAAACCGTCCTCGCCGCCGCGCCAGGGCTCGGGGCCGAAGCGCGTATGCCGCACCGTGCCCTGCGGACCGTCCGGGTCCGCCGCGGGGAAGACGGCGGCCCAGCCGTGCACAAAGGCCGGTGAGCCGTCGGTCGGCGCGGTCAGTTCGTGGTGCAGCCACAGCCCGCGGCCGGTCGCCGGGTCGGTGACGGTGGTGTACCAGACCTCGGTGCGGCCGGGCTCTCCGCGCCAGCGCGGCGCCAGGTGCCGGCTGCCGTCCTCGCGGCGGGGAAAGCGGACGCTGCCCAGGAAGGGGGCCAGGCCGGTGGTCAGGGGGAAGCGCAGGGTGCCGCTGCCGATGCGTTCTTCCCCGTCATAGAGCGTGTAGGGCAGCACCGTCATCGAGCGGACGGGACGGCGCAGCGAGACGGACTTCCAGCCGTCCAGGGTCAGCCGGCGCCCTTGGACGGTGAAGGCCAGCCGGTAGCGGATACGGCGCCGGGCGAGCGGCGAGATCTCCATCTCGCCCGTGGCGTACGGGTCGTCGGCCCATCCGGCGATGCGTATGCGTCCGCTCAGCCGGGCCTCGGTCGTCCCGAACGGCTGCAGTACGTGCTGCGCCGCCACCCGCAGATCGAGCCGGGCCCGCCGTGTCCCGTCCGCGCCGTCGATCCGGGCGCAGCCGAGCATGGTCTCGGTGAACGCTGTCCCCCGGGCACTGTCGTCGCCGCTCATGCCGGCTCGTCCAGCATGAGCCGTTCGGTGGCGGTCAGATAGCTCTCGGCGGCCGTGCGCGCAGCTTCCGCCTCGCCCGCCACCACCGCCTCGACCACCGGCGCCAGCCGGGCGTGTGCGGCGTCCGGGTCGGTGAAGGGCCGCACCAGAGCGGAGCGGACCGGCAGATAGGCGTGGAAGAGGGTGTTGGTCAACAGCAGATAGACGCGGTTGCCGGTGGCGCGGGCCAGCGCGCGGTGTACCTCGATGTCCGCCAGCTGTACGGCGTCGCCGCCCTCGGCCGTCCGGACCGCCGCCAGCAGTTGGCGCAGTTCGTCGTGGTGCCCGGCGTCCGAGCGCGTGGCGGCCCGCTCGGCGATCAACATGCCGATACTGCGCCGCACTTCGAAGATCTCACCGATCCAGTCCGGGCTGTGCCGGACCAGCATCGGCAGCAGATCGGCGCCGCCCAGGCGCAGGAAGTCGCGCACCCGGGTGCCTACGCCGTGCCGCGTCTCCAGCAGACCGGCCTGGAGGAGACGGCCGTAGGCGTGCTTGAGGGTGGTGCGGTTGACGCCGTACCGCTCCGCCAGCCGGCGCTCGGTGGGCAGATAGTCGCCGGCGGGATAGCGGCCGGTGAGGATCTCCTCCCGCAGCCGGTTCTCCAGGACGTCGACGACGGTCTCACGGGGCAGCGTCTCCACGATTTCCCTCCCAGGGCAGCAGTTGCCGGTGCACCACCCGAGGACCGAGTGAACCAGTGACTGAGTGGATGATCCACTGCACCATCAGGAGTCGGCCCCGTCAAGCCCTTTCACTGCCGCGCCTCCTACCGACGGCCGCCGCTACGACTGAAGTTGGCCGACCGGGAGCGGACAAGGCGGCACCTCACCGCGCCACGCGATCACCGGCTGCCGGCCCGCCACGGCACACTCGGCGGACCCGGGTCGACCAGCCCGTCGGCACCCTCCCTCAACTCCCGCCGTGCACACGGCCGGACGCGGAAGGACCCGTCAGCCGGCCTCCACCAGCCGCGCATACCCCTTGCCGAGCTGCGACATGGCGTGGTCGTACTCCTTCTGCGAGATGGCCTCGTGCAGCGTCCCCAGCACCGCCCGTACACCGCGGGTGGCTTCCGACTTGGACAGGGCGGTGTGTTCGCGCACCCTGCGGATCGACTCAGCGGGCCCAAAGGTCTCCGTCTCGCCCCGCCCCCGCTCCAGCGAGCCACGCAGCGGCTCGGGAAGTTCGAGGGCCAGATCGCGGACTTCGCCGTCGCTCAGGCGAATGGCGAGCGTCTCAAGAGTGGCGCGGGTGAGATCGGCCGCTTCCTGCCGCGAGAGCCCCGTGCGATGCGCCACTGCCTGGAAGAACTCCTTGTCGTCCATGCGAGCCTCCACATCGGAATCGACGGATGGGCGCGAGGGAGGCAACCTCACCCACCACCTTGCCACGCCCCCATCCCGCGTGCGAGGCACGGCAGGCCCACCTCACGGGGGGCGGATCGCCCACCCCCGGCCGGACACCCGCTGTGAGCACACGGCCACCGGGCGCACCGGGTGCGGGGCGCCCGCACCCGCCGGCACACCGCGCACCCGGTGGTCGCCACGGCCCGGGCCGGCCGGTTCGTCAACCGCCCAGCCCCGCACCGTGTTACGTCAGCTCGGGAGTCCCGGCCGTCAGCTGAGCGTCCGCAGCATCGAGGCGTCGAACGGCCGGAGTTCGCCGGTGCGGCCCGCGAGGACCTTGGCGGCCCACTCCGGGTCGCCGAGCAGGGCCCGTCCGACGGCGACGAGGTCGAACTCGTCACGCTCCATCCGGTCCAGCAGACGGTCGATGCCGGTGACGGCCGCCTGCTCGCCGCGGAACGCCTCGATGAACTCGTTGTCGAGTCCGACGGAGCCGACGGTGACCGTCGGCTTGCCGGAGAGCTTCTTGACCCACCCGGCGAGGTTGAGGTCCGAGTCCTCGTACTCCGGCAGCCAGTAGCGGCGCGTCGAGCAGTGGAAGGCACTGACACCCGCGTCGCTGAGCGGCCCCACGACCGCCTGGAGTTCTTCCGGCGTCTCGGCGAGGCGTGCCTGATAGTTGCCCATCTTCCACTGGGACATCCGGAAGAGGACCGGGAAGTCCAGTGAGACCGCTTCCCGGCAGGCCGCCACGATCTCGGCGGCGAAGCGTGTACGGGCGGTGAGGCTGCCGCCGTACGCGTCGGTGCGCCGGTTGGTGGCCGACCACAGGAACTGGTCGATCAGGTAGCCGTGTGCACCGTGCAGCTCGACTCCGTCGAAGCCGAGACGTTCGGCCGTCGCGGCCGCGTCGGCGAACGCCGCGATGACGTCGTCGAGGTCCTGCCGGGTCATGGCGTGACCGGACGGGTTTCCGTCGAGGGCGAGGCCGGACGGGCCGGAGGGCGGGGCGTCCGGGAACGGCGGCGCGCCTGCCGCGCGGGCCATGCCGACGTGCCACAGCTGCGGCATGATCGTCCCGCCCGCCGCATGCACCGCCTGCACGACGCCCTCCCAGCCGGCGAGTGCGTCCGCTCCGTGGAAACGGGGCACGGCGTCGCTGGTCCCGGCGGCCGCGTGGTCGACGTAGGTGCCCTCGGTGATGATCAAGCCGGTCCCGCCGGCGGCACGGCGCGCGTAGTAGTCCGCGACATCGGCACCTGGGACACCGCCCGGCGAGAACTCGCGGGTCATCGGCGCCATGGCTATCCGGTTCGGCACGGTGAGACCGCCCAGGGTGAAGGGGCGGGAGAGCACCTGAGCCGCCCGGGCAGCGGAGTCGCTGGAATGCACTGTGGGTCTCCTAGGAGAGAAGCGGTCGCAGAACGCCGCCGGTGGACGCTCCGCTGTTCGCAACACGCGACAGCGACGCCGTCATCCGCTTCCCGCTGTCGTCTGCGCCACAGTCGTCCCGCAGACGGCTCTGGAGACGAGCTCCCTCACAGAGGGCCGAAGGCCGGGTCGACGCCGGTCAGTTCGCAGCTGGCGGACCACAGGCGCGCGGCGGTCGTGACGTCGGCCAGGTGATCCCACAGGGGTTCGGCCCTGGGCCGGCCCCGTAGCCCGAACACCCGCGGTCCCCACATCTGGCCGCCTCGCACGTCGGGGTCGAGCACGGCCCGGACGGCGGGCCATGCGCCGGCCTCCTTGCCCTGGACGAGAAGGCCCAGCGGCAGGCCGCGCAGCCGCTCGCCGGTGGTGCGGACACGTACCGGCGGGCGTGCGGGAGTGAGGGAGTCCAGCGCGCCGCCGGGATGGACGACCACGCTCAGCGTCGTACTGCCCGCAGCGCGCAGCCGGCGGTCGAGCTCGAAGCCGAAGAGCATCTGGGCCAGCTTCGTGCGCCCGTAGGTGCGCTGAGGCCGGTAGTCGCGGGTGTTCTGGAGATCGTCGAGGTCAAGGCGTTCGGATTTGGCCGCGAAGCTGCCCGTGGTGACGATCCGGCTCCCTGGCGTGGCCGCGAGCACGGGGGCCAGCAGGCTGGTCAGCGCGAAGTGCCCGAGGTGGTTGGTGGCGAACATCAGCTCGTGGCCGTCCTTGGTTTCGCGGCGCGGTGGATCGTCGAGCGCGACCCCGGCGTTGTGGACCACCGCGTCGAGACGGTCCAGCCCCAGCGCGGCCACGGACGTCTTGAGCGAGGCGAGATCGGCCAAGTCCAGCCGCAGATGGCGCACCTCGGCGCCGGGGACACGGGAGCGGATCGAGACGATCGCGGCCTCGGCCTTCGTGGCGTCGCGGCTGCCGAGGACGACCGTGGCCCCGGTGCCGGCGAGCTGCTCGGCGACGAAGTACCCGATACCCGCGTTGCCGCCGGTGACCAGGAAGCTCTTGCCTTCGGCGGGAGGCAGCCGGTGCACGTCCCACGGCTGGGGCTTGAGGACGGAGGACATGGCAGGCTCCTTGCGCTCGGGGTGATCTGGCGGCGGCCGGGACTGCGCCTCGATGACGGGTGCCGCCCACACCGCACGGTCCCAGCGGCCGCCGACAGCCCACCGACAGCACACTGCCGTCGACCGATATGCGGCCGACACGGCGCGAGCCCGTCCTCCCCCGCATCCGTTCCTCGCGGCGGATCCGGCCGGCGCGTGAGGGCCGCGACGGACGCGGTCGCCGTCATCGTGGCACTCTCCGAGGGATGCGGTGCCACGTGACGGCCTTTTGCGGTGACGGCCGCCGAGCCCCGGCCGTGTCCCTGCGTCCCCGGGCACTCAGATGACCATGGCCTCCTGGATCCACCGGTTCACCCGGTACGGCAGCCACCACAGCAGCGGTCCGGTGCGGGAGACCAGCCGTTCCTCCAGGAAGTCGGCGACGATGGCCTCGGGTACGGCCGACAGCGGTGCGCCGTAGGACAGTTGGCCGATCGCCTTCCGGTAGGCGGGCTCGTCCGCGGTGAAGCGGCGCAGGTTGCCCCACCGGCGGTCGCGGATCTGGACGAATCCGGGGCCCTGGCGCCACAGGCATTTGCAGAGGTAGTGCTCGTTGTGCCACCGGGACAGCGCGGCCGCCTCGTCGGCGGGGCCGGTGAGGGTCCGCGGCGGCTGGAGGTGGCTGAGCTCGCGCCAGCCGTCGCCGGGCTCCGCCGGCAGGCGCAGCTGCCACTGGACCAGCACCGCACGTGCCGTCAGATCTCGGATCAGGCACAGCCGCCGGACCGCGTACGCGGCGGCATCGGGGGCGTCGACGTCGGTCAGGTCGATCTCCTCGGCGAACCGCGCGCGCCGTACCCCCAGCTCCCACAGCCGGGCGGCGTGCTCCTCCGGCGGGCCGGTCAGGTCGAGTTCGCCCAGGCTCATGCCCGGCAGGGTGGCGGCGTCCTCGTCGTAGTCCCGCCATGCGGCGAGCGTCAGTGCCCGGGGTGCGGGGGTGGTGGTGCAGCTCATGGGTGTCTCCTCGTGGGCCGGGCGGCGCTCAGGCGTGGACGACGGCCCGGGGCGCGACCGGCGCCTCCTGCCGGGCGGGCGTGGCGTGGCGGTGGCGCATGAAGTCGAGCCGCAGCAGGTCCTCGTTGACGGCCGCCGGCGCCAGGTGGACGTACTGACCGGCGTCGGTGAAGACCAGCCCGAGCGTCACCCAGTGCTGGAGCAAGGCCTGCACCACAGTCTCGTCGACCGGGTGCTCCGGCAGGCGCGCGGCGAGCTTGCGGGTCAGCGCGGCGGGGGCGTGCGGTTGGTCGAGGAGCCGGAAGGCCGCGAGTTCCAGGGGCCCGGTGAGCTCCATGGCTCCCCAGTCGAAGGCGCGTCTGCGGCTGACGCACACGATGCGGTCGCCGAGGTCGGTGTGGGTGAGCCTGCTGTCCGTGTGGTGTTTCCGCCAGGCGCCTAGGGCGTCGTTGAGGGAGGTGACGGTGGGTTCGCCGATGCCGCGTTCGGGTGCCTCGAAGACGTAGGCCAGGTCGTGCAGTTCGGACTCGGGCAGGTCGTAGGTGAAGCGGTAGTGCTCCTCGGGCCGCAGACCGGTGAAGCCGAGTTCGGGCCGGTTGAAGTACGGGCTGAAGCGTTCGATGGCGATGCGGGCGGAGAGGTCGACCGGCGGGTCTAGGTGTTCCAGGGCCGGCAGCTGGGCGATGACGGGCTCGTAGTCGGCGGCGGTCTCGCCCGGGAAGCCATGGAGGTAGTTCCAGGAGACGGAGAGTCCGGTCTCGGCTCCGTCGCGGAGCATACGGACGTTCTGGCAGCCGCTCACGCCCTTGTCCATCAGGTCGAGCACCCGGCTGTTCAGGCTCTCGATGCCCGGCTGGACGTAGATCATCCCGGCGTCGGCGAGGGTGCGCAGCTGGGTCCGGCGCATATTCGCCTTGATCTCGATGTGCAGGCGCAGGTCGTAGCCGCTGTCGATGATGCGGGGCAGAACGGTGTTGAGGTACCCCATGTCGAGGATGTTGTCGACGACGTACATGTCCAGCACGCGATGACGGCGTGCCAGCTCCATGATCTCTTCATAGAAGGTGTCGGGGCTCTTGCTGCGGAACTGCATGAAGGAGCCGTTGAGGCCGCAGAAGGTGCAGTGGTGCTTCTCGCCCCACCAGCAGCCGCGGGCCCCCTCGACGACGAGCTTGGGTTCGACCCAGTTGCGGGCGACGGAGGACGCCAGCCGCTCGAAGTAGCCGCTGTAGTCGGGCGGCAGGAGGGTGGCCGGAGGCAGCGGGCTGGTGCTCATCGGGTTGGCGGTGCTGGTGCCGTCGGGGCTTCGGTGGCACAGCCCGGGGACGGCGGACAGGTCGCCGCCCTCGTCGAGGGCGGTGAGCAGCTGGGGGAAGGCGGCTTCGCCCTCGCCGCGGACCACGAAGTCCAGGAAGGGGAAGTTGCGGTGGCCGGCGGCGCCCTGTTCAGCGTCGCAGTTGGCTCCGCCCATCACCGTCCTGATGTGCGGGGCGAGGCGTTTGACGTACTTGGCGGCGGCGAGCGCGGCGGTGTTCTGCTGAAAGGTGGAGGTGAAGCCGACGACGTCGGGACCGGCCGCGACGATCCGCTCGGCGGTCTCCTGGACGAATTCCGGTACCACGCGATGGAGTTCGTGGGACATCCGGATCCGCTCGTCCCGTAACTTGCCGCGCATCGAGGCGCGGAACTCCGGTACCCGCCACTCGGGGTCGTCGTAGAGGGCGGAGGAGAACACCCAGTCGCCGCACCCCATGAAGTACGAGGAGAGCGCATAGAACTGGTAGTCGTCCGCGGTGAACCCGGTGCGCCGGGTGATCCAGTCGGTGAACTCCAGGTTGGCGTGCAGGACATCGGCGTGGCCGGGGGTGCGCTCGTCGACGCTTCGCCGGAGGATTCCGAGTGCGAGGGACGGGAGATCGATCGGGGACCAGGGCATGTTGACCAGCAGGACGCGCATGTCGGCTCCTCGTAGGCGGCGGGGTGGGGTGGAGGCGGCCGGCGGCCGGCCGGTGACCTGCGGCGGTCCGGCCGGCCCGGGTGGCGCACCGGGCCGGCCGGGGAGGATCAGTCCTCCTCGGTGTCCTCGGCGTTACGGAACGGGACGGTCACCGTGATGCCGATGCCCGGCTTGCGGTTCTCCTCGTCGCCCGCGAGCGGGTCGTTGTGGATGATGTCCTTCTGCATGGCTGGGTCTCCTGTTCTGCCGGTATTCCGGAAATGGGTGTCACATTCCGGGGGGCGCCGGACGGGCCGGTGCTCCCGGAGACCCCGTCCGCTGGGGGACGGGGGGTTCGGTGGGCCGCGGGGTGCGGCAAAGGTGGCGGCCGAGGAATCCCATGGCGCGCCGCAGGGCGGCCACGTGGTGCGCGCCGGTGTAACCGTCGTGTCCGGTGTCCAGCCACAGGGACTCGTGCCCGACGCCGGCCTTCCGCAGAGCGGTGAGGTAGCTGCGGACCTGGCCGGGCGGGCATTTGGCGTCGCGGGTGGCGGCGATCACCAGCAGGGGGGCGCGGATGGCGGCGGCGTAGTGGAGGGGTGAGCTCCGCGCGTAGCGTTCGGGCACCTCTTCGGGGCTGCCGCCGAACAGCCGCTCGTCCAGGGCACGCAGCGCGGGGGTGCCGGTGCGGTGCGCCGCGGCGCAGTCGGCGACCGGTTTGACGGCGACGCCCGCCTGCCAGAGATCCGGCCGGGTGCCGAGTGCGAGCAGCGCCAGGTAGCCGCCCCAGGAGGTGCCCCACAGGCCGATCGCGTCCTTACGGGCCAGGCCGCGGCGGAGCAGATCGGCCCGGACCGCGACGAGGTCGGCGACCTGGGTGAGCCCGACACCCTCGCCGTACGCGGCGCGCCAGCCGGGTCCGTAGCCGGTGGAACCGCGGTAGTTGACCCGCGCGACCGCGAACCCGGAGGCGACCAGGGAGTGCACCTGCGGGTCGTAGGCGTCGCGGTCGTGGTCGGCGGGGCCGCCGTGCACCAGGAACACCAGCGGGGGCCGCCCACCGGGGGCCGTGTCGGGTTCGCTGAGCAGGGTGTGCACGGGGCCGTCCGGACCGGGGGTCCAGAGGTCACGGTGCCGGCCGGGTGCGGGGGCGGGCAGGGCGGGGAGCGCCGGGAGCCGGGTGCCGGCGGTGGAGCGCATCCGTGGCGGGGTGGCCGTGTCGGTCCAGAGGTAGTGCACGTCCTCGCCCGGGTGCGGGGCGGCGTCGAGCAGGGTGCCCGGTGGGCAGGGCACCGGGGTCAGGGTGCGTCGGTCAAGGTCGGCCGCGGTGAGGGCGGAGCGGCCGTGGCGGTCCTGACGGATCAGGATCCGGCGTCCTTCGGGATACCAGCGCGCGGTGATCTCGGTGTCGAAGTGGCACCAGTCATGCGGCCGCAGTCCGGCGCCGGGCCGCCAACTGGCCAGCCGATAGTGGTCGTTGTGCTCCTGGACCAGCAGCAGTTCGGTGGCCGACGGGGACGGTGCGAAGCCGAGCGCCCACAACCGTCCGCCGCGTCCGGAGAGTTGGCCGAGGTCCGCCCCGGAGCAGGTCATCAGGGTGACCGCACGGTCGGATCCGGCGGCCCCCGACAGCGCCAGCAGCCCGCCCGACGGCGAGATGCCGGTCAGCAGTGAATGGCCGTCGACGGTCCGCACCGGCCGGGCCGGGCCGCCCGGTGTGCCGAGGTAGACGGTCGTCCCGCGGCCGTCCCCGAGGCCGATGGCCACGGTGCCGGCATCGCTGAGGGCGAGGCCGCACGGGAGGCCCGGTCGCAGGCCGGCCAGGCCGGGGAGCCGCGGTCCGCCCTCGAAGTCCTGGAAGTGCCAGCGCCCGAGGCCGCCGCGGTCCTCGGCGAACCACCACACCCGGGCATCCGCGTCGAGTGCGCAGTGCACCGTGCCGTCCGGGCTGTCGGTGACCTGGCGCGCGGTGCCGGTGGCGGCGTTCCAGGTGAAGATCTCGCAGCGACCGTCGGCGTCCGCGGCCAGGGCCATCCGCGCCGGATCGCGCGGACAGACCTCGGGGAGCGCCGGCCGGTAGACCCGGAAGCCGGTGTCGTGGGGCGGCGGTACGGCGGTACCTGTCGCGGTCGCACTCATGCGGTCTCCTCCCCCGTTCCGCGGGTGAACTGCGGTGCCACACAGGTCGCGTACAGCGCGAGCAGGGCCAGCAGCACCGCACAGCCCGTGAGGGTGGCACCGGCCCCGGCCCGGTCTGCGGACAGCCCGGCGAGGGCCGGGGCCAGGGCCGCTGCCGCGCCCGATGCGGTGGCCAGGAGGGTGCCGGTGCGGGCCTGCAGCCCGGGTGGTGTGAGGTGCAGGATCCGGGCCTGCAGCGCCACGGTGGCCGACGGCGTCAGGAAGCAGAGGAGCCCGAGGAGCAGACCGAACTGCCAGGCGTCACGGGCCACCGCCAGGGCCGCGGCGGGCGGCACCAGCAGCCAGGACACCGGCACCAGCACTTGCGCCGCGGAGTGCCGGCGAGCCAGCCGGGGTGCCGCCAGCGCGCCGGCCAGGCCGGCCGCCCCGGACAGCGCGAGGACCAGGCCCAGCGGGGCCGGGCCCCGGCCGTGGTCCTGGAGGGCGAAGACCGTCGTGTAATACAGCGCGACCAGCAGGGCGTTGACGGCCGAGAGCCAGACGAGCACCAGCCGCAGGAAGGGTTCCCGGCGGAGCAACGCCACTCCTGCCCCGGCCTCGGTGAGCAGGGCGCGCCAGGTCCCGCGGGTGCCGGCCGGTGGCCGCTGCTCCCGCGACGGGGACAGATCGGAGCGCATGGCACGGATGCCGCCCGCCGCGACGGCGTACGACAGGGCGTCCACGAGGAACGGCAGCCAGGCGCCGGCGGCGAAGAGCAGCCCGCCCAGCGCGGGCCCGACGACGAGGGCACCCCGTTCCCCGGCCTGTAATCGGGACAGGACCCGCCGGTGCTGCTGCGGGGGACACACCAGAGCCACGGTGCCCAGCGACGCCGCCTCGTAGCAGGCAGTCGCGCACCGCTCGACGAGTACGGCGGCGAGGAGCACGGCCAACGGAACCGGGCCCACAGCGACCGCCACGGTGACACCGGTCATCGCCACCGCGGACACCAGCGCGGCGCCCACCATCACCTGCTTGCGTGCCCCGCGGTCGGCGGGCACGGCGGCGAACGGGCCGAGCACCAGTGTGGCGGCCGCGGAGAGCCCGGCGATGGCGCCGACCTCCGCGGGGGAACGGCCGAGGCTCAGGAGCAGCAGCGGCAGAACGAACCCGGACGTCTGACTGCCGAGTGCGTCGCAGGTGCCCGCCCACCAGAAGAGCCGGACATCGCGGCGGGCGTGCGGCAGGGGGACGGCGGTTGCCGGCGCCGGAGCGGAGTGCGTCATCAGGGACGGCCCGGGACCGGTCTCGCGGTGCCGCGAGCGGTGCCGCCGGGCGCCTTCCCTGCCGGGTCACTCACCGGACGGTTTGCCGGACGGTTTGCCGGACGGTTTGCCGGCTCGCTCCGGGATGACGCCGACGGTAAGCCGTGCGGTGAGTCGTCTCCGCGCGGGATCGCTGATCGCCGTTCCATGCGAAGCCACCTCAGGTTTGTGGGTGGATCGTGAAGATCGACCGCACCAATAGGTCAACTTGCGGAGGAAATGTGCCGGAAGCGTGCTGGAGCTTAACCAGCCGGCGACACAGGCCACAAGATGTCGGGCGCCGAACATCTTCGGCCGGCACGCCACGCCCGGATTCATGCTGCTTGGACGGGGATGCCCGGATGCTGGATGCCCGGTTGTCGCTTTCCTGGTGCGTCCTGGTGCGTCCTGGCGCGTCCGTCCTCCGCGTGACACAAGCGGGGCAACGCGGCAACAGGGCAGTTCCTGCCGGTCCGGTTCCGCCTCCTACCGGCTCCCGGTGTCGCGTCCCGGCTCAGGGCCGGCGAGGGGGCGCGCCTCCGGCGTGGGCCGGCGCCGGCCGTCGTGGGGATAGCCCGTGAGGTGCGGCAGGTGGTGGGACGGAACGCGTTCGATGACCAAGAGGGCCGCGTCATCGGCGAGTTGCTCGCCGGTGTGGGCGAGCAGGTCGCGGTGAATGTGGTGCAGCAGGGCGTCGGCGCTGGAAGTGGGGAACAAGGCGACCCGTTCGGCGAGCGGGTAGAAGGCTCCGGTGGGCGAACGGGCTTCGATGACCCCGTCGGTGTAGAGCAGAAGGATGTCGCCGGCTTCGAAGGTGAACGGGTCGGTGCCGCGGAGCGGGACGGGCAGTTCGCACATACCCAAGGGGGGTGCGGGGTGGCGTGCGTGCAGGACCGTGACCTGGTGATCGTGCAACAACAGCGGTGGCGGATGGCCGCAGTTGATCAATTCGGCCCGTGGGCCGTGGTCGGAGATGTCGGCGATGAGGGCGGTGATGAAGTGCTCGCCCGGGTCGTGCTCGGTGTCGGCGACTTCGTCCAGGTTCCGGCAGACGCTGTCCTCCAGGGCACCCGCCAAGTCGGGCAGGGTGGCATACCGGTGAGCACCCTCACGGAACGCGCTCAGCACGACCGATGCCTCACCGATGGAGGACAGCCCCTTACCCCGGACGTCACCGATGATCACCCGGGTGCGGGGACTAGCGGCACGGGCGACCGCGAACAGATCGCCCCCGATCTGCGATTCATCTTCGGCGGCCAGATACAGCCAGGCCACCCGCAGCGGCCCGATCCGGCGGGGCGGAGGCCGCAGTAGAACCCGCTGCGCCGCCTCGGACACCGACCGCACCCGGCTCAGCTCCCGGCTGCGCCGCTCCCGCGCACGGCAGAAGAAGACGATCAGCGTGGACAGCACGGTCAGGGCGATGATCTGCGCCACGTGGTTGCTGGTGGTCAGCCCCCCGTGGAACGCCGCGATAAAGATCTGCGCGGCCACGGCCAGGGCCCCGACCAGGGCGGTCAGCCCGGGTCCGCCGATGGAGGCGGTCAAGGCCGGCGCGATGACCAGCAGCGGACCCAGATGGATATTCGCCGGGGAGTGCAGGTCCGTCACGGTGATCGCCACAATCAGGGCGAGCGGCACCGCCACCAGCCCACGACCCGATGGCTGCTCCAGGAGGCGATCCACAGACAGGTGACGGAAGCCCACGTGTCGCATTTTACCGCCCTTGTCGGCAGCGATCCTCCGTCATCCAGCCCCCGGGCAGCACGGTGGGACACGGCTCCTGAGCTGCGCAAATGCTGTACACACAGGCCGGACCTCGCGCTCGGCGGCCATGGCCCGGCCCGGCACGGAGTCCACGAGAGGACGATCAGAGGCGGCGGGAGGTGAGCGCGAACCCGTACCGCGCCGTGCGCCGGGGCCGACCTCATGACCTGCCAAGAAGACGCAGGTCGCGAGGCCAACCCCGGCCTCGTCCACGCCCGATTCGGGCGATCCCCCGCGTCGCCCGAATCGGGCAGCTTGACCGGGTTCCGTCCGAGGACGGATATCCGGAGTTGTACAGAGTATATTGGCCCTGAGCCAGTCAACGCAGGAGTTACAGGATGTCCCCCCGCAGCGCATCGGTCAATGAAGAATTGCGGCGGCGGTCCCGCGAGCGGCTGCTGCAGGCGACGGTCGAGCTGGTGGGAGAGCGCGGCTACGAGGCAACGACGCTCGGGGACATCGCCCATCGGGCGGGGGCGGCGCGGGGGCTCGTCTCGTACTACTTCCCCGGCAAGCGTCAGCTGCTCCAGTCCGCCGTGCACCGTCTGATGCATCTCACGCTGCAGGCCGCCCTGGAGCGCGCGCCACGGCCGAGCGGGCCGGACGCGGGGCGGGAGCTGATGGCGCGGGCCATCGACGCAATCCTGGGGCTTGCGCACGATCATCCGCTGCTGATGCGGACGCATATGGCGGGAATACTGACGGCCGACGGATTCATCCAGTGCCCCGAGCAGCAACGGCTCGCCCAGCTGCTGCGGGAGACGGTCGTGGCGTACGGCTCCTCGGATCCCGATGCCGACTATCCGCTGTTGCGTGCGCTGCTGATGGGATCGGTGGTGGCGATGCTGCTGCCGGGAGCGCCGATGCCGGGCGGGCGACTGCGCGCCGAAATGTTCCAACGGTACGGACTGGCCTGGGAGTTGGGGGTCCCGCCGGGCGAGGAGCCGCCCGGCGGGACCGCCGACGCGCGGAGCGGTACAGGAGCGACCGGTCAGCGGTAGTCGGGCTGTGTCTGGACGTTGAGTTCCCGCATCCGTACGGACTCGGCGCTGTCCGTGCGGCGGTCATCGATACTGAGGACGTCGAAGCCCTTGGTGATGTCGTTGGAGTAGATGTGGCCGTTGTAGTAATACGCGGACCACGCGCCGCCGGTGACCAGTGAGTCCGTGGAGAGCGGGCCGCGCTCGAAGTAGCCGATCTCCTTCGGGTGTGCGGAGTCGGTGAAGTCCCAGACCGAGACGCCGCCCTGGTACCACGCCTGGACCATGATGTCGCGGTTCCTGGCCGGGATCAGCGAGCCGTTGTGGGCGACACAGTTCTCGGTGTCGGCCTGGTGGCGCGGGATCTTGTAGTAGCTCTTGAAGACCAGCTTGCGGTGGTTGCCCTTGCCGACGATGTCGTAGATCCCGTCGGCGCCGCGGTTCGGTCCGGTCTTCTCGTTGCAGGTGGCCGCTCCGCCGCCGCCCAGCTCGTCGGTGAACACCACCTTGTTTCCCCGCTCGTTGAAGGTCGCGGAGTGCCAGAAGGCGAAGTTGACGTTGTCCTCGACCCGGTCGATGACCTTGGGCGCGGCCGGGTTCGCGATGTCCAGAAGGATGCCGTCGCCCATGCAGGCGCCCGCGGCCAGTTTCAGCTTCGGGAAGGTGGTGATGTCGTGGCAGCCGGTGGTCTGCGAGACGCCGGGGTTGGTGGTGCCGCCGGGGTTGCCGCCGTCCGGGAAGAGGACGGGGAAGTCGATGACGGCGGCCTTCTCGGGCGCGGAACGCGGCACCTTGATGACGGAGATGCCGTCGTGCGGCGGCCGGCAGTCGGGGAAGGTCTCGCTGGGCGAGTAGGACGAGACGTAGACGTAGACGTCGCGGCGCTCGGGGACCAGCGTATGGGTGTGGGAACCGCAGGCGGTCTCGACGGCGGCGACGTATCTGGGGTTCTCCTTGTCGCTGATGTCGAAGATCTTCATGCCCTCCCAGGAGGACTTCTCCGTCGCGGGCTGTGCGGCGCTGTGACAGGAGTTGTCACTGCGCGAGGAATCCGTGGACAGGAAGAGCAGATTCCCGGACACCGAGACGTCGTTCTGTGAACCGGGACAGAGCACCTGGCTCACGGCCCTGGGCGCCTTGGGCCGGGAGATGTCATAGATCACGAAGCCGTCGTAGTTGCCGGCGAAGGCGTACTTCCCCTGGAAGGCGAGATCGGAGTTGGTGCCCTGGAGCGCCTGCTTGGGGATGTTCGTCAGATGACGGACGTTGGCGCTGTGGACCACCTCGTCCACGCCGGGTATGTCGCCGTTCTTGATCGCGTCCCGGGTGCCCGCCTCCTGGCTGCGGCTCATCTCCCGGGCCGCGGAGGGGTGGTCGCCGGGGTCGGGGGTTGCGGCCGCCGGTCCGGCCACGAGGAGGGAAGCGGCGAGCCCGAAGGCCGCGGCCACCGCTCCGAGGGGTCTGCGCCGCACGCGGGGTCTGTGCAACGACGTCACGAGGACCTCCCTGAAGTCCGTTCCGATGTGAACGGTTCTTGGCCCCGGTAGTATCGCGCTGCTCATGTACATATCAATAGAAGGCAATGAAGGTGTAACGCCCGAGTGCGGCAGGTAATGACCGGGCAAGCCCCGGCGGATGGTTCCGACGGACAGGAGTGTGCGTGCGGTGAAGCGTCCCAGGAGAGTGAACGTCCTCGTCGCGGCCGGCTGCGGACTGGCCATCTCCCTTGCCCTGAACGGCTGTTCATCCGGCGACGGCACCGAGGCGACCCGGGCCGGGGCACCGAAAGTGGTGGCACCGGGCAAGCCGGGTGAACCGGCGAAGACCCTCACCGTTGACGAGGCCAGGAAGGCGCGCGGCGAAGACTCCCCCAACTCCGCCGACGTCGACTACGTCCAGATGATGATCCCGCACCATCAGCAGGCGTTGGTGATGACGGGCCTGGCCGAGCGGTACGCCCACGCCGGGCGGGTCGGGCGGCTGGCCGAGCGGATCGCCGCGGCCCAGGAGCCCGAAATCGGCGCCATGGAAGGCTGGTTGAGCGGCTTCGGCGGACCGCGCACGGTGGGCGGGCACCACCATCACGGGGAGATGCCCGGAATGGCGACCACGGCCCAGCTCGGCCAGTTGCGGGCGGCCCGTGGTGAGAAGTTCGACGCGCTCTTCCTGAAGTTGATGATCGCGCACCACCAGGGTGCGGTCTCCATGGCCACGGATCTGCTCTCCGAGGGCAGGAACACGCTCGCTCAGGAGATGGCGAACGATGTCATCGCGCAGCAGAGCGCCGAGATCGGACGGATGCAGCGCATGCGGGCGGACACCGGGCAGGCGCCCTGACGGTTGCCGGTCAGCGCTTGTTGTGACGCGGCGTCAGGAGCCCTGCGTCCCGGGCACCGGCGATCAGGCGTAGCGACCTTCGGCGGTTACGGCCGGTGGCGAGCATGACGGCCAGCACCGGATCGCCCCCCTCCCGCTGGGCCTGGCGGTACGCGTCCGCGGCGATCCTGCGGCGCTCGCCGCCCCGCGACCGGGCGAGGACGGCGGAGCGGGCACGCTCGGGCGGCGGGGCCGAAGCGGACGGCCCGGACGGCGTCGACGAGTCGGACGACGCCGATGGCTCGGTCGGCGCCGATGACGCGGAGACCGGGGCGGGAGTGGACGACGCGGACGGGGCGGGCGCGGCGAGCGAAGCGGAAGGGGCGGAGGGCGGTTCGGTGGGCCCTCCGGCCGGTCGCCCGGCGGACGGCTCGGAAAGGTGGCCGGTCCCGGCACCCGTGTCGGCCCGGTGGAGTGCGCCGTCTCCCCGGACGGTGCCCGTCGCAGCCGTCGGCCCCTCCCCCGGCGCTGCCGCCCCCTGGGCCGCAGGCGCCACGCGCTCCCCTGGTGCCACCCCCGTTCCGGAACCCGTCGGTTCCGGCTCCGGCTCGCGTCCCGTCGCCGGCTTGGACGCCGTGCCCCTCACCGTCGCCGTGGGCTGTCCGCTCTGCGGCCTGCCGCCCCGCTCCGGTGCGGCGGCCACCGGGCCGGGCCGCCGGGGTGCGGGCCGTGTCCTCCGCGGCCGCCCGGTGGCCGCCCGGAAGGCGTCGTCCAGCGGGCCTTCGATCCAGCGGGCCAGGTCGGTGAGGCCGGCGAGGGTCAGCGGCGGGTCGGCCCGTACGTCCTCGACGGTGATGTGGTCGTCGGAGACCGTCACGAGGACATCGACCCGGGCGCCGTCGGCGAAGGTCAGCCGGGCGCTGCACCACGGGCCCAGCGGATCGAGCCGGGGCAGCGGGCATCCGGGGCCGTGGGATCCGGACGGATCGTCCGGGGCGGCGGGGTCGGGGGCGAGAGCGGGCGCGGCCGAGCCGAGCGCCCGCAGCTCCCACGTGGGCCACTCCAATGGCGCGCCCTGGGCTTCATATCGGTGATTAACGGTATAAAAGTCACTTTCCGACACATTGAAAACCTAGCCCCCAGCTCACCCGGCCCAGTAGCGCGGCACGCTCATCCCACCGGGAGCAACCCCGATAGCGCATCTCCCGTCGCGCGCCTGCCGGTGCGATCCTGGGGGTATCCCGCGGAAGGGGCCACTCGTGCTTCGTGTCGCAGTGATCGGTTCTGGACCCAGCGGCGTCTACACCGCCCAGTCCCTGATCGAGCAGCAGACCGTACCGGACATCGAGGTGTACGTCCTGGATCGGCTGCCCTGCCCGTACGGTCTGGTGCGCTACGGCGTCGCGCCGGACCACGAGAAGATCAAATCGCTGCAGAACAATCTGCGGACGGTGCTGGAGCACCCCAGGGTGCGCTTCCTGGGGAACGTCGAGGTGGGGGCGGCGGGGCTGGGCGTCGAGGAGCTGCGGGAGATCTTCGATGCGGTGGTGTTCTGTGTGGGTGCCGCCACCGACCGGCATCTGGGCATCCCCGGTGAGGAGCTGCCCGGCAGCCATCCGGCGACCGAGTTCGTCGCCTGGTACAGCGCACACCCGGATGCGGCCGCCGTCCGTTTCACCCTCGCGGCGCGGTCCGCCCTCGTGATCGGCGTGGGGAATGTGGCGGTGGACGTGGCGCGGATGCTGTCCCGTGGTGCCGCCGAGCTTGCGGCTACCGATATGCCGCAGGGTCCGCTCGGCGCGCTCGCGGACAGCAGCGTCGAGGACGTCTGGATGGTCGGCAGACGCGGCCCCTCCCAGGCCAAGTTCACCACCAAGGAGCTACGGGAACTGGGCTCCCTTCCGGATACCGAGGTGCTCGTACGGCCCGAGGAGCTGGCGCTGGATCCGGCGTACCGGGATCCGGGCGGGCTGCCTGCGGCGGGGCGGCGGAATGTCGAGGTGCTGCGCGGCTGGGCGGAGCGGGCGGCGGCCGCCCCGGCAGACCCGGACGCGGGGGCCGCCGGACGGGGGCACCGCATTCATCTGCGGTTCTTCCTGCGACCGGTCGAGGTGCTCGGGGATGCCGGCGGGGTGCGCGCGGTCCGGTTCGAGCGGACGGCGCCCGACGGGCACGGCGGGGTGACGGGGACCGGCGAATTCGAGGACATCGAGGGGCAGTTGGTGCTGCGTTCGGTCGGCTACCGGGGGACGCCGCAGCCCGGCCTGCCGTTCGACGGGACGACCGGGACGGTGCCGCACCAGGCGGGGCGGGTGCTGCAGGACGGGACGCCGCTGCCCGGGGTGTACGTGGCGGGCTGGATCAAGCGGGGGCCCACGGGCGTGATCGGCACCAACCGGCCGTGCGCCAAGGAGACCGCGCGGTCGCTGCTGGCGGATGCCCCCACCCTGACGGAGCGCGGCGCGGCCGAGGACCCGGTGGCCGCGCTGACCCGGGCGGGGCAGCGGCCGGTCCCGTGGCCGGGCTGGCTGGCCATCGAGGCCGCCGAGGCGGAGTGGGGCCGCGGACTGGGGCGTGGCACCGTCAAACTGCCGGACTGGGCAGGGCTGTTGGACGCGGCGCGCGCCGCGGAAGTGACCCGCTGAATCCGCGGGCGGGCCGGGGCGCGGGGCTCCGGTCCGCCGGGCCGGAGCGGCTCGGTCACTCCTCCCCGAGGCGGTCGGCCTGCAGATCCGCCGCCCGGAGCACATCGTCGATCAGACCGGGGAAGAGCGCCTCCAGATCGGCCCGGCGCAGCCCGTTCATCTTGGCCGTGCCCCGGTAGAGCTGCTGGATGACGCCGTTCTCGCGCAGCACCCTGAAGTGGTGGGTGCAGGTCGACTTGCTGACCGGGAGTTCGACGTCCGCGCAGTTCAGCTCGCCCTCGGCGGCCGCCAGTGCGCAGACGATCCGCAGTCGCACCGGGTCGGCGAGCGCATGCAGCACATCGGCCAGCCGGATGTCCTCACGGGCCGGGTGCTCCAGCGACCGGGAGCCCGACGGAGCCCGCGTGGAGGTCGTTTCGGTCGGCATGACGGCTCCTGACTCATTCTGCGGGGCTCGGTGTGGCCTGGCGCGCCGCCCGCCCGCTCATTGTACGAGAAGCATCGTAGTTTGACATCCACCGTAGTACGACGCCTATCGTATGAGTGCGGGGCCGGCCGGCACCCGTTCGCCCTTCAGGTACAGGAGCCCGCCGTGAGCGCACTGTTCGAGCCCATCACCCTCCGCGCGCTGACCGTCCCGAACCGCCTCTGGATGGCGCCCATGTGCCAGTACTCCGCGGCTCCCGAGGGTCCGGCGGAAGGGGCGCCCGGCGACTGGCACTTCCAGCACCTGGCCGCGCGCGCGGCCGGCGGCACCGGCCTGATCCTCACGGAGGCCACCGCGGTGAGCCCCGAGGGACGCATCAGCCCGTACGACCTCGGCCTGTGGAACGACACCCAGACCGAGGCGTTCCGGCGCATCACCGGCTTCCTCAAGGAGCAGGGCACCGCCCCGGGCATCCAGATCGCCCACGCCGGCCGGAAGGCCTCCACCGAGCGCACCTGGGTGGACCGTGGCGCCCCGCTCCTCCCTGGTCAGCGGTACGGATGGGAGCCGGTCGGGCCGAGCCCGGTGCCGTTCGGCGAGGGGTTCACGGCCCCCGCGGAGCTGACCGTGGCGCAGATCGGCGGGATCGTCGCGCAGTTCCGCGCGACGGCGCGGCGGGCGCTGGCGGCCGGCTTCGAGGTGGCCGAGATCCACGGTGCGCACGGCTACTTGATCAACCAGTTCCTCTCGCCCTTCACCAACCGGCGCACCGACGAGTACGGCGGCTCGTACGAGAACCGGACGCGGTTCGCGCTGGAGGTCGTGGACGCCGTACGGGAGGTCTGGCCCGAGGAACTGCCGGTCTTCTTCCGGATCTCGGCGACCGACTGGCTCACCGAGGACGAGAGCGACGAGCGCGAGGGCTGGACGGCCGACGACACCGTGCGCTTCGCCCGCGAGCTGCACGAGCACGGGATCGATCTGCTGGACACCTCCACGGGCGGCAATGCGCCGGACGCGAAGATCACCACGGGGCCCGGCTACCAGGTGCCGTTCGCGGAGCGGGTGAAGAAGGAGAGCGGGCTCGCGGTGGGCGCGGTCGGTCTGATCACCGAGGCGCGGCAGGCCGAGAAGATCATCGCGGACGGTCTGGCCGACGCCGTGCTGCTCGGCCGTGAACTCCTGCGCTCCCCCAACTTCGCGCAGCACGCGGCACGGGAACTGGGGGCACGGACCGCCGTGCCGCAGCCGTACCACCGGGCGGTCTGAGGCCGCCGGGGCGGCGTGCGCTACCCGTGGCAGGAGCGGGACCGCACCGTCCGACCTGCGCGGACACGATCCGGGACGCCATTGTCAGTGGCCGGGTGCAAACTTGCCACTGTCTGAGACAACGGCGTCCCGGAGGTGTTCCGGCATGACTGACGTACTGCTCGCGGTGGGCACGCGCAAAGGGCTCTTCATCGGCCGTAGACGGCACGGTGACTGGGAAGTGAGCGGCCCGCACTTCTCCGCGCAGGCGGTGTACTCCCTCGCGATCGACACCCGCCGCGCCACGCCCCGGCTGCTGGCCGGGGCCGACAGCGCCCACTGGGGTCCCTCGGTGTTCCACTCCGACGACCTGGGCGAAACCTGGCACGAGCCCTCCCGCCCCGCGGTCACGTACCCGAAGTACACCGGGACTTCGCTGGAGCGGGTGTGGCAGCTGCATCCGGCCGGTCCCGCCGCCCCTGAGGTGATCTATGCGGGCACCGAGCCCGGCGGACTGTTCCGCTCCGAGGACGGCGGCGAGACCTTCGAGCTCGTGCGGGCCCTGTGGGACCACCCGAGCCGGGAGGAGTGGGTGCCGGGCGGCGGTGGGCTGGCCGTCCATACGGTGATCACTGACCCGCGGGACGCCGACGTGGTCACCGTCGCCGTCTCCGCGGCAGGGGTCTTCCGCACGCTCGACGGGGGCGCCAGCTGGGCTCCGTCGAACACGGGCGTGAAGGCGGTCTTCCTGCCGGACCAGCATCCGGAGTTCGGCCAGTGCGTCCACAAGATCGCGCAGGACCCGGTGCACCGCGACCGCCTCTATCTGCAGAACCACTGGGGCGTCTACCGCAGCGACGACGCGGGCGCGCAGTGGACGGATATCGGCGACGGGCTGCCCTCCGACTTCGGCTTCGCCGTGGCCGCCCATCCGCGCACGGCAGATGTCGCCTATCTCTTCCCGATCACCGCCGACAGCGACCGGGTGCCGGCCGGGAACCGCTGCCGGGTCTACCGCACGGCCGACGGCGGCGGGAGCTGGCAGGCGCTGAGCGCCGGGCTGCCGGACGAGGACCATTACGGCACGGTGCTCAGGGACGCCCTGTCCGTCGATGACGCCGATCCCGCCGGGGTGTATTTCGGCAACCGCAACGGCGAGGTGTACGCCAGCGCGGACGACGGCGACAGCTGGCGGCAACTCGCCTCCCACCTGCCGGATGTGCTGTGCGTACGGGCGGCCGCGGTGGCCTGAGGGAAGCGGAGCGACACGGCGGGGCGATGGCCCGCATGCCGGGTAACGGCGCCTGTCGAGCGGCAGTGCACCTCCCGCGGTCCGCCGGACGCAGGAGAGGCTTGGCCATCGGTTGAAGGGGAGCGGGCCCCGGCCAGTAGGGTGATCCCGTGGCTGTACGACCTCTCCAAGACATTGTCGAACCGGGCTGGGCCAAGGCACTTGAGCCCGTTGCCGGACGAATCGCCGCGATGGGCGACTTCCTGCGGGCGGAGATCGCCGCGGGGCGTACCTATCTCCCGGCCGGCAACAATGTGCTGCGCGCCTTCCAACAACCCTTCGACGAGGTGCGGGTGCTCATCGTCGGACAGGACCCCTACCCCACTCCGGGGCATGCGGTGGGGCTCAGCTTCTCCGTGGCGCCGGACGTACGTCCGCTGCCCGGCAGCCTGGAGAACATCTTCCGGGAGCTGCACTCCGACCTCGGGCTGCCCCGCCCGTCCAACGGCGATCTGACTCCGTGGACGCACCAGGGCGTGCTGCTGCTGAACAGAGCGCTGACGACGGCGCCCCGCAAGCCCGCCGCACACCGCGGCAAGGGCTGGGAAGAGGTCACCGAGCAGGCCATCCGCGCGCTGGTGGCGCGCGAGCGCCCGCTGGTGTCGGTGCTGTGGGGGCGCGATGCACGCAATCTGCGGCCGCTGCTCGGCGAGCTGCCGGCCGTCGAGTCCGCGCACCCCTCCCCCATGTCCGCCGACCGGGGCTTTTTCGGCTCGCGGCCCTTCAGCCGGGTGAACGACCTCCTGGTGCGGCAGGGCGCACAGCCCGTCGACTGGAGGCTGCCCTGACACCGGGGGATAGTGTGCCTGGCATGACGAATGCGAACATCCCTGCGGGCTGGTACGCCGATCCGCAGGGCACCCCCCACCAACTGCGCTGGTGGGACGGGTCCCAGTGGACGGAGCACACCCACCCGGGGCAACAGCCCGCGGCGCACGACCGGGGCCAGGCACCCCAGCCGGGCCCTCAGCAGGCCCCACCGCAACAGGCTCACCAGCCGCAGGCCCAGCAGGCCCCGCAGCAGCAGACGCTGCAGAAGTCCGCACCGCAGCAGCAGATGCCGCAGCAGCAGGCGCCCGGCCAGGGCCCCTATCCGGGCCAGCAGGGCGGGGCACCGTACGGTCAGCAGGGTGGTTACGGCCACCCCCAGCAGGCGCCCGGCCAGCAGGCGCCCGGCCAGCCGATGCAGCAGCCGTACGGACAGCAGCCGATGCCGCAGCCGGGCACGAACCCGGGCGGCGTGCAGCAGCAGGTGCACCAGCAGGCCGGGGTGGCGCCCGGCGGACCGGGCGGCGGCAGTCTGTTCACCGAGCCGGTGCTGGTGGTCAACCAGAAGGCCAAGCTCATCGAGGTCACCAACGAGTACAGCGTCTTCGACCAGCACGGCAACACGATCGGCGCGGTCGTCCAGGTCGGCCAGAGCACGGCCAAGAAGGTGCTCCGCGTCGTCTCCAGCCTCGATCAGTACATGACCCACAAGCTGGAGATCCGGGACGCCTACGGCCAGCCGCAGCTGGTGCTGACCCGGCCGGCGAAGATCCTCAAGTCCAAGGTGATCGTGCAGCGTCCGGACGGCTCGCCGGTCGGCGAGATCGTGCAGCAGAACGCCATCGGGAAGATCAACTTCGCGATGATGGTCAACGGCCAGCGGATCGGCGCCATCAAGGCCGAGAACTGGCGCGCCTGGAACTTCGCCATCGTCGACCACGCCGACACCGAGGTCGCCCGGATCACCAAGACCTGGGAAGGCCTCGCCAAGACGATGTTCACGACGGCGGACAACTACGTCCTGCAGATCCACCATCAGCTGCCCGACCCGCTGTTGAGCCTGGTCGTCGCCACGGCCCTGACCGTCGACACCGCCCTCAAGCAGGACGCCCGCGGCTTTGGGTGAGCCCGCCGGCCGCGCCCCGGGCGCTCTCCGGTCCGGCCATGTCCTGGGGATCGACTCGGGCGGGTCCGGACTGCGGATCGCCGTCGCACGCGCCGACGACGCCGAGGCCCGGCCGCTGGCCACCCGCGCCTCCCACGAGCCGGTGCGCACCGGCCCCGCCGGGATCGACGCGGACCATCTGCTGTCCCAACTCCTGCCCGCAGCGGAGGAGTTGGGGCGCGAAGCGGGTGCGCACGGGTTTGCCGCGGTGTGCGTGGGCGCGGCGGGTATGGCAACTCTGGGCGAGGATCTGCGGGCCCGGCTGCCGGCCGCACTGGCCACCGCGTTCGGAGTGCACCACCTCGCCCTCGCCGCGGACGCCGTGACCGCGTACGCCGGTGCGCTGGGCCAGCGGCCCGGTGCCGTGGTCGCCGCGGGCACCGGCATGATCGCCCTGGGCACGGACCTGACCGCCGTGGGCGGTTGGCGCCGCGCGGACGGCTGGGGGCATCTGCTGGGCGACTGCGGCGGCGGCGCATGGACCGGCCGCGCCGGGCTGGAGGCCGCGCTGCGGGCGTACGACGGACGACCGGGCGGCTCGGCCGCCCTCCTGGCGCGCGCGGAAGCGGTGTTCGGGCCGGTCGCCGGGCTGCCCGGCGCGCTCTACCCGCGCCCCGACCGGCCCGCCGTACTGGCCTCGTTCGCCCCGGAGGTCGCCCGCTGCGCCGACGAGAACGACGCCGTTGCCCTCGGCATCATGCGTGCCGCCGCGGGCCATATCGCCGATGCCGCCGCCGCGGTCTGCCCGCCGGGGGCCGGCACCGCGGTGGCCTGCACCGGCGGGCTGTTCGGCCTGGGCGAACCGCTGCTGGCTCCGCTGCGTACGGCGCTGGCGGAGCGGGGGGCGGGCGCCCCCCCCCCCCCCCCCCCGGCGCCCCCCCCCCCGGGGGGGGTGCCAAGCCCCCCGCCAGGGCCCATTAACAAAGAACACACCCGCCCCAGCGCCGATTGTTGACTATACAAC